>NZ_NOLI01000143.1:0-20133 GCF_002245975.1 Nostoc sp. 'Peltigera membranacea cyanobiont' 213
GTAGTAAGGACTTTAGTCCTGATTTGAGAACTAAAGTTCTCACTACAAACCTTTAATTATTTACCCTGTTCTACTTATGCAAGATAAGAAGTTGCTAGGGATCTGTTGTGAAATTACTCATTGGCTGTATTTCACTAAAGCTCATCAAAAGCCCGAGCGGAGAATCTCAGTGTCAAGTAAAAAAAATTGGTAACAATCCGAAAATTATAAATTTTAACTTGTAGTTTCAGTATATACCTACAAAGCTAAAATAGATGCACTCCATTGTATATTCTGAGTCGGAAGTTCCGATACAGCTTGTAGGTCTACATTCGCCAAACGCGATTAACGCGATCTAACTAGATGCGACTCAAGAACTGGAAAAATTTGTTTTTTTGTATTTTCTTAGCGTCCAGTAGTGGAAGCTGGTGTTGCATTAAAGTAGATGCGGCAGAATCTGCAATTACAGATGCTTGGCATCCTAAGAATTTAGCAAGCATACAGGTAAATTATCAGCAATTATGTCAGAAGTTGGAGCCAGAGGCAATTAACTCTTTGTGCAAGCAGTCTAGTAAGTCGCATCCTTTAGACTCTCAGATGCCGTTAAATCTGACACAGCAAACACCAGAAAAAGCTCAAGTCCCAGACAAAACCGGAGAACCTGGGGATAGTCAAAAGCAAAATGAAGCGCCACAACTAGAATCACAGCCAAGTGTTTTACCTACATCTCCTTCAGACTCAAAAGAGCAATTGTTGAATCCACCTCAAATAAATCAGTCCCAAAGACTAAAGAGGCTTATGCAGCTATTGCGATCGCCAAAACAGCCATCTCACTCTGATAGCGATCGCGAATTAGGGTTGCGGGTGCGGTTACTACCCCTAGAACAGCAGCCACCACCACTTAAAGAAAAACCCGTAGTTAAGTTGAAACCCATAGGCTATCTACAAGCTCATATTGGCTACTTCCAAACGAATAACATTTTTTCGTCAAATGATAATCCAATAGAAGATGGTTTAATTTTTTCTGGACTGACACTAGCCTCTGCATATTTCCCTTTAGGATCTAAGACTTATTTAAACGGCTCAATTGATGGCAATCTGATTCGTTATATAAATGAGTCAGAATATCATTACAACCAGGTGAGATTCAATCTCAGTCTTTACCAGCAGCTATCGCGGCGAATGTACGGAGAAATCAATTTCAGCAATCAACAGTTATTTTATGCTAATAACAGCGATCGCCTGGATAGCTTTAAAGCAGGCGATCGCTTTTTAAATGAGAATTCTCTCCAATTATCTTTGGGACGGCGAGATATCTTAACTCCAAGATTAACGCTAGAGAGCTTATACGAATTAAGTGTAAATTTTGCCGATCCCCAAAGTCGCGATCGGATAATCAATTCCTTTTGGGTGTCTCTAAACTACTACTTGCAAAAGCCTCTCCAGGTTGGTATTGACTACCAGGTGAATTTATCCGACTTTACACAGCGCGATCGAGAAGACCAATTTCATCGGCTATTCGGGCACTTAAATTACCGAATATCCGATACCACTAATATGAATATTCAGGCTGGAGTGAGTTTAGGCAGTTCAACTGTCGAATACATTGATTTTGATGGTTGGTTCTTCAGTATTAATTATAATTTGCAATTAGGTCAGTTTTGAAATTAGTCTTTTGTCCTTTGTCCTTAGTCAAAAACAATGACTAATGACTAATGACTAATGACTAATGACCAATGACCAATGACCAATGACCAATGACCAATAACTATAAATAAGAAATCCAATCGCTCCAGCTACCAGCATAAAGTTTACCTTTGTTAATGCCAGCTAATTCTAAAGAAAGCAAATTGACGCAAGCAGTAACGCCAGAACCGCAATAAACCAAGATTTCTTCGGCTGTTTCTAGGTGTTCCCACCGACGGCGTTGTTCCTCTTGAGGGAGTAAGTAGCCGGAAGAGTCTGTAACTTCTTGCCAAGGATAGTTGACTGCACCAGGAATA
The DNA here is from genome assembly GCF_002245975.1 of Nostoc sp. 'Peltigera membranacea cyanobiont' 213. Taxonomy (NCBI): domain Bacteria; kingdom Bacillati; phylum Cyanobacteriota; class Cyanophyceae; order Nostocales; family Nostocaceae; genus Nostoc; species Nostoc sp. 'Peltigera membranacea cyanobiont' 213. The sequence goes on from NZ_NOLI01000143.1 coordinate 1,983, forward strand.
TGTCCAGCAATTTTATCAATTGGCTCTCGTTCACCTCGATAGCGATCGCTTTCTCTCGAATCAACCAATACTACTTCGTCGCTATCTTTCCGGCTTTTCACCGTCGTTATATCTACCACCTTTTCTGTTTGGACTTCAGCTACAAAAGTACCGATCCTGGGTTGAGGAACGACATCCGTAATCGGATAACCAGCTTTTTGCCATCCAGTAAAGCCTCCATCCAGTACCGCAACTTGCTCATGTCCGAGATAGCGCAATAGCCACCATAAACGAGATGCAAAGGCAAAGCGCGAATCATCATAAGCTACAACCAGAGTTTTTTGGTAATTTACCCCAATCGCCGCAAATTTTTTAGCGAGATCGTTAGCGTTAGGTAAAGGATGTCTCCCACCATGTTGACCCACTGGACTGGAAAGATCCTGATTTAAATCTAGGTAATACGATCCTTTAATATGGCTTGCTTGGTATTGTTGTCGTCCTAGTTGTGGATCGGCTAAAGAAAAGCGACAATCCACAATCACGACTTGCGGATCTTCTAGATGTTCAAATAACCAAGCTGGCGAAACAACAAATTGGGAATTGGGCATTTGAAATTGGGCATTATTTAGAGGACTTACGTAACTGGCACAAATACGATTTATTACTATTGTTTGTGCTTAGTTTGTGGTGGCGGTGTCATCAGTTACGATCGCGCTAATCAGGTTTTTGTCGTGTAGGATGACGTTACCAATGATGACTTTATCATCTTTTGTACCGAAGTCTAGCGATCGCTGGTAGGTTGGATTAAGGAACGAATACTAAGTAAATATAGCAACCTTTAATACACGTAATTTAGAAGTGCGATCGCCTAGAACATCGATTCAGTCTGTCGAAGAGAGTGTTCCAGAGATTTTGTGAGTTATCTTTAAATGTGTTGATTAATATGGGAGGTAAATTATGGATGGAGAAGAATTGAGAAGAAGATATGCTGCTGGGGAAAGAGATTTTAGCAGTCTCAATCTCAGGGGTGTTAATATCAGCGGCTCCGAGCCAATGGAAGATGTTTTTATTGAAATTGACTTGAGTGGAATCAATTTGAGTGGCGCTGATTTGACTGATGCTATTTTGGCTGCTGCTAATCTTACTGATGCCAATTTGAGTAGCGCCAATCTGACCCGTGCCGACTTGGGTCAGTGCAAATTGATTCGTGCTAATTTGAGTGGAGCCAATTTGACTAAAGCTTGTTTGGATGTTGTTGAGTTCATGGATACTGACATGAGTGGTGCTGAATTGCGATCCGCTTCTATCACCCAAACTTGGCTAGGTAACACCAATATGAGTGGTGCCAAGCATGTGAGTAATGTTGACTGGACTGGTACTCGCGTCAGAGGTCTTGTATTGGAGGATGGAAGTGTCCTCAACGACGATCATGACTGGTGAGACTGTTGTTGGTTGAGAAATCAGTGCGATCGCCGATCGTGAACGAAACCCAATACTGATAAGAATATCTACAATAAAGCTCTCAAATAATTCACATTTTTTATAAAATGTCAGACTTAGAAAATTTTACACCTAAGCTCACAGCAGATGGTTCCTTCACCTTTGTCTCTCAAGAGTTTGGTGAATCCTTTCACAGCCATTATGGAGCGAAGCAGGAAAGTTTTTTCAAGTTTGTAAAACCAACTCAACTAGCTACAGCCGCCCAAAAACCAGTCTTACGGCTGTTGGATATTTGTTATGGTCTAGGATATAACACAGCTGCTGCTTTGCAGACAATTTGGGCAGTGAATCCCGATTGTTATGTAGAAGTAATCGGTTTAGAAGTGAATCCAGCAGTACCACAAGCTGCGATCGCTCATCACTTGTTCGACAATTGGAATTGTAACTATATTGAAATATTGTCCCAGCTAGCTTTTGAGTATCAAGTGCAAACACCTCAGCTAAAAGCGAAGCTACTAATTGGTGATGCTAGAACTACCATCGCCCTAGTACATCAGTCGGGTTTCTTGGCAGACGCAATTTTCCTCGATGCGTTTTCACCACCACAGTGTCCTCAATTATGGACCGTTGAATTTATTAAACAACTCTCATTGTGTTTACATCAAGATGGTTTATTAGCCACCTATTCATGTGCTGCTGCTGTCCGCACAGCATTTTTGTCTGCTGGTTTGGTGCTAGGTTCTACCCCACCCGTAGGGAGGCGATCGCCTGGTACTGTGGCAGCCCATTCTGGCAGCACTGAGCATAATGACTGCTCAGTACTTGGTTCCCTCTCACAAGTTGAAAAAGAACACTTACTAACCCGTGCTGCTATCCCCTACCGCGATCCCAAATTGAGCGATTCAGCTGAAGTCATAGTGATGCGGCGACAACAAGAACAACAAATCTCTTCACTCGAACCTACCTCCTGTTGGCGCAAAAGGTGGTTATTGGGAACACAAGGCAGGGATTTTATGGGAAGTAGCTTTTAATTATATCGATTACCTGTGAGGTTTTTTCTGAACAAATTGCTCAAGCCCCAAGTGCGATCGAGCGTGATTTTGAGCAATTTAACAAAAAATTACTATTCGGCAGCGATCGCAACCTCAAGTAGTTCCTCAATCCTTAATTCCAAAGAAACTATCTATATTTTCCAAAAATTCTGATTTCCTTTCTAGATCCTCAGGTAATTAGTTTTTCCGATGCAAATAAATAAAATCTATGATAGTATCTAATTTTACATTTCTTATGGCAGTGTTTTTAGATTACGATAACTAAGTAAGTAAAAATATGTATACTTAATGATTACCATAAAGACTTCTAACTAAAAATCCTATAATTTAATACAAAGCGAGCAACTACAGTGCTTTCTAGGTTTTTTGTGTTAAAAAACCTCCGTAAAAAACCTGATTTAACATTTGTGAAAATTTATCATACTGGAACTAGAAGCAAAAAATTTGACAACAAGATATCCCTTATTCGTAAGATAAAAGATACAAGCTGCAAAAAAAATTAGAGAGGCAGCTTTACATAATGCATTAATCCCTATGAAAACTCTGGCTTAGATACAGTCAAATATTAAATTTCTTTTTGAAATCTAACACTGTTAACTTGTGCAAAAACTTGGAGTGCCTTTGTGATTCAATGGAAATCCAACCATCCAGACTTTACAGAACAAATTGTTAGTGGGTCAAACCCCACTAACACAGTAAAGAGTATCGGTTCAAATCATGTTGTAGGCTCGCAGAATAATGTGGAGGCTTATTCTTTAGGCTTATCTCAAGAAGACCTGATGCTTAAAGATAAGCAAGCAATGTCTTCTTGGATAAAATCTGATATTAATTATGGTGATGATTCATTGGTTTCTAGAACACTACAAGCCAAAGGTTCTAAAGTGAATGGGTTTGATTTAGATCCGCCGAAGGTTTTAATAGTTGACGATCATGCCGCTAGCCGTATGACTGCTGTTGCCCTCTTGGGGATGGAAGGATACGAAGTGATTGAGGCGGACAGTGGTTCTATTGTTGTGGGATTGGTAACTGAAAAACAGCCAGATTTGATTTTGCTGGATGTGATGATGCCAGGAATGGATGGATTTGAAGTCTGTCAATTGCTCAAACAGGATGAGCAGACTAGACTGATTCCAGTGATTTTCATTACAGCATTAAATGACAGGCGATCGCGCATTCGGGGAATTGAAGTTGGGGCAGATGATTTTCTCACCAAACCCTTCGATCGTGTGGAACTGGCGGCGCGGGTGAAGTCCTTGGTACGGCAAAAGCGTCTCAACGAAGATTTAGACCATGCCGAACAAGTACTATTTTCCATTGCCATGTCTATTGAAAGTCGCGATCCTAACACCGGCGACCATTGCCAACGCCTATTAAAACTGGGACAACTTTTTGGTGAATACCTCAGCCTCTCACGCTACCAAATTCGAGATTTGAGATGGGGTGGTTATCTCCACGATATCGGCAAGGTGGGTATTCCCGATGCAATACTGCTAAAAAAAGGTGAACTCACCTCCGAAGATTGGCAGATCATGAAGCAGCACGTTTTAATTGGAGAAAGAATCTGCCAGCCACTACGCAGTATGCAGGGTGTAATTCCCATAATTCGCCATCACCACGAACGCTGGGATGGCTCAGGCTACCCTGATGGACTTAAAGGCAATGATATTCCTTTTCTGGCGCAAGTATTTCAGTTAATTGATATTTACGATGCCCTAACTAGCGAACGACCTTACAAAAGAGCTTTTACTTTTGCAGAAGCACTTTTAGTGATGCAAAAAGAAGCTGATTCTGGTTGGCGCAATCCTAAGCTAATGCAGGAGTTTGTAGAGTTTATTCAATTTTATCAAGAGAAAGAGTCGGGAGGATAATGATTTATCGCTACTGTCATCAGGGGTAATTGGTACTATAATCTTCGCTTTTGAGGAAAGTAGTTATCCTGACTCATTGTATATTTCAGTCTTCTATGATTAGCTGGTATGATTTGAGCCTAAATCTTAAAGTACCAACAGCATTAATCAAAACTTTCACTGATAGCTGATAGCTAATTATGGTAGTTGTAGCAATTCTAGCGGCGGGACGCGGCACACGGATGAAATCAAGCTTACCCAAAGTTTTACATTCTTTGGGTGGGCGATCGCTAGTCGAGAGAGTTCTTGAAAGTGTAGAACCACTTTCCCCCTCACGACGAATCGTAATTGTGGGATATCAATCCGAGGAAGTGCAAGCCGCCATGCATTCAATTCCCAATTTGGAGTTTGTCGAACAGACTGTGCAATTGGGGACAGGTCATGCCATCCAGCAATTACTTCCACACTTGGAAGACTACACTGGGGATTTGCTGATACTTAACGGCGATTTACCGTTGATCCGCAGCGAAACCCTCAAGCAGATGTTACAAACTCACACCCAAAATCAAAACGCCGCCACTATTCTCACCTCACACCTATCCGATGCCACAGGCTACGGGCGAGTTTTTTGTAACGATGAAAATATTGTGCAGCTTATGGTCGAACATAAGGATTGTAATGCTGCCCAAAGACAAAATCACCGCATTAATGCTGGAGTTTACTGCTTCCGTTGGCCAGATTTGGCAAAAGTTCTGCCCCACCTCCAGGCAAACAATGCCCAAAAAGAATACTATCTCACCGATGCCGTCACTCAAGTAGGAAAAGTGATGGCGGTAGATGTGGAAGATTATCAAGAAATTCTCGGTATCAACGATCGCTTACAACTAGCAACAGCATCTGAAATTTTGCAAAGGCGAGTCAAAGAAAAATGGATGCTAGCAGGTGTCACTCTCATCGACCCTACAAGCATCACCATTGATGAAACAGTAGAATTACAGCCGGATGTAATTATTGAACCCCAAACTCACCTACGGGGAAATACAGTAATTAAAACAGGAAGTCACATTGGGCCAGGAAGTTTAATTGAAAATAGTCACTTAGCTGAAAATGTCACAGTCCAGTATTCAGTAATAACAGATAGCACTGTGCAGACAGGAAGCCAAATTGGCCCTTATGCTCATTTGCGCGGTCATGTACAAGTGGGTGCTGGTTGCTGTGTGGGGAATTTTGTAGAATTGAAAAATACTCAATTAGGCGATCGCACTAATGCAAAACATTTGTCATATATAGGTGATGCCGTTGTCGGCAATCAGGTGAATATTGGTGCAGGTACAATTACTGCCAATTATGACGGCGTGAAAAAACACCGCACCAAAATAGGCGATCGGACAAAAACGGGTTCCAATAGCGTTTTAGTGGCTCCACTCACCTTGGGAAATGATGTCTACATTGCAGCTGGTTCTACAGTCACAGAGGATGTTCCTGATGATTCTCTAGTGATTGCCCGTAGTCGTCAGGTAGTGAAATTAGGTTGGCGAAGAAAAAGCGTTGAAAATCAAACCACAGATCAACATAAATAATTCATCGCTGTTAATAGCGATTTATTTGTGGTTTGAGAGCATAAATCAGGATTTTTGCAATTTGTCTAATCTAGCTAGATTAGTAGTAAAGCCAAAATCTCAACATATAACATGGAAGAACTGCTAGAACTTAGGCAATTTCTAAAACAAGGCAAAATCCATGAGGCGCTACTGTTGGTGGATGAGTTAGAAGAAATGAGCCTCAGTGACAAAATCAATAAAATTGATAGTTATGGTGTAATTCTGCTCATCCATTTAATTAAACAAAAGGCTGAAAAACGTTCTACTCGCTCTTGGGATGTTTCCATAGAAAATACGGTGCGGGAAATCAACAAAATAAACAAGCGCCGCAAATCCGGTGGTTTTTACTTGAATCAAGCAGAATTAATGGATATTCTGCAACAAGGATATCAAGTGGCACTGAAAAGGGCGGCGCTAGAAGCTTTTGAGGGAAGTTATGAAGCCCAAGAGTTAGCAGCAATAGTTAACCAGCAAGAAACTTTAGCCCAAGCGCTGGAACTGATTCAACAATAACCAATCAGTTCGTCGCCAGTCCATTCCAAAGTATCACCAATTTTTTCGCCGTTGTGGTAAGCAGCGAGTAAAATTTCGCTAGTTTTGCCCCAAGCGATCGCTCCACTCACATCTAAAGCGATCGCTCCTAAATCCCGTTTGTTCTGGTGCGCTTCCTCAAAGGAACGCTCCATAGCCTCTTTCAGGGACATTCCATCAGTAACGCGCACTACAATCCGTGGGGCTAAACACTCATCGATGATATCTTCTCCAATTCCAGTACAGCTAACACCAGCATTACTAGTAGCATAATTACCTGCTGGCATCGCAGAATCACTTACCCTGCCAATCCGCTCAAATCCCTTACCACCAGTGGAAGTGCCAGCAGCTAGGCTACCAGATGTATCTAAAGCTACGACACCGATAGTCCCACGTCCGGCATTACTGGTTTCTATCAGTTCGGGTTCTGCTACCACGCCAGCCATTGCACTTTTAAAATTATCCTGGCGTTCTTGTATCCACTCTTGCAACCGCAAATCAGTTAAAGCGTTATAGCTAGGAAGTTGCATTTCCCGCGCCAACTCAGCCGAGCCGAAATCTGATAGGACTCGATCTGGCGAATTTTGTAAAAATTGTGCCAACTCAATGGGATTTTTTACCCGCGAAATATTAATCACGCCACTAAACCGCCCTAATGCGCCATCCATCAGGGAAGCACTCATGCGAATTTGCCCATCAGATTGCAGTACTGAACCAGTACCAGCATTAAAGCGGGGATTGTCTTCGAGCATTTGGCAACCATGCACCACCGCCTCAGAAGCAGTTGCTCCTGACAATAGCAGAGAATAGACTTCTTCTATTACTGTATGGAGCGATCGGCGCACCGCCTCTAATCCTCCTTTACCGTGGAGAGAACTGCCAGCCCCTCCATGAATAATTAATTTAGGTTGCACCTGTGACTCCATTAATCCCCTGCGCTATTTGCGTCTGTGTTGCGGTTAGTTTCATTTTGAGCTTCAGAACGGCGACGACGACAACGTTCTGAGCAGTATTTCACATCGTCCCAGCAATCTTGCCACTTTTTACGCCATGTGAAAGGACGTTGACATACCGGACAGATTTTTGTAGGTAGGTCAGATTTAGAACGAACACGTCCCATATAAATACTGTATGTGTATATGAGAATTTGATTTCTGAGAGAGATGGAAAATAATTATAACCAGTTTCCTACAAAGGAAGTAAACTTTCACAGAAAAAATGTAATGTCAATCTCTCCTAAGATTTATTTTTTAGCTATGTATCTGGGAACACAAAATTATCGGCAGATAACTCAACCTCAAGTAAATCTATACATCCGTCTAGGGAGAGTTTTACACAGCATAGTCAAGCTTGGGTTAAGTATTTATAGAACTAGCTTTTTCAATGTGACTTCTAAAATCTCTTTTTTCTCTTTGCGCCATTGCGGATCTGCGGTTAAAAAATCTTTTATTAAATCACAGTCAAATCGCATTAGATTAGAATTAAACTTGCTCATGAAGTGTTAATCAACTTCTCAAATTCAGGACTTACGCAAACAATAGCCGAAAAGAAAGATTTTCTTCTTAGAGCAATTCATAAATTGCCCCTACAGCATCTCGTTTTGCGTAAGTCCTAAAATTAACTGCGGTTAAAACCGTTCGTGTCGCTTCCCTCTCAGGTTTAAAGACGCTGAGTTTCTTGCATACTGCGTATTCTTATGACTGATCTACCACCCAACGCTCAGAATCCCGAAGAAAATGCTACCAACGATGTAGCACAAGAGTTACTGCGAAGACTGAGGCAAAAACAAGGCAACTGGGTGGAATGGGGAACAGCGATCGCCTCGTTGCTAAAAACCGGTTACAATCCCCAAGAAATTTTTGAGGCGACTGGATTTGAGCCAATTCAACAAAATCAGGTGGTTGTTGGTTCTCAAGTTTACAATTCTTTGGAAAACTCTGGAGTATCGGCAGAAACGCGATCGCACTACGCCATCCGCGGCAGTGATGTTTTATACGAACTGCGTTTGCTCACTCAAGAAGAACGCGCCGCCGCCGCCGAACTGATCTTCCTCCACAAAATCGATGCTGATGAAGTGAAGGAAGTGGCAAAAGCAATTAAAGAGTTCTCTTATTACCGGACTTTACCAGAAGGGTTTTCTGCCCATCCTGGTGATGCCGTTGCTCACCAAGTTTGGAAACTGGCACGCCAAAATACAGATTTACAACAGCGATCGCGCCTGATCGCTAAAGGTTTGCGTTTTGCTCACACGCCAGCAGCCAGAAAACAAATCGAACAGCTTCTGACTGATTTTACTAGCGTTCCCCAGCGTCCAGCGCCAATTTTACCCTTTTACCGCCTGGAATTTGAAGAACAATTACCTCGAATTTTGCCCGTGGTAGGCGAGTTGCCATTGTCACGAAAAGACTTGCAAGCTGTGCCGATTTTGACCGAAATTGAACCATTTCGCCTAGTTAAGTTTTCGGGAGAGCAAGCTTGGGTACCATTACCAGGTTGGCAAGTGCTGTTAGCAGCAGAAGATCCAGTAGTGATTTTAGCGAATAGCGATCGCTTCCCCGTGCAAACTCAAAGCCAACTCGGTCCCGTTGTAGTTGTGGTAGATCGTGCCAAACGAGAATGGGATGCCTCTAGCTATTTTGTCATTGAAAATGGTGGTGAATTAGAATTTCAGTGGTTTGAAACTGAGCCAGAAATTCCTCTACTAGGACAAATTATTATCATTGTGCGTCCTAAGAAAATTCTGGATGAAGAATTAACTAAGGATTCTTGGCAGATTGATGAATAATTGAAGAAGAATTCAGGAGTCAGAATGGGCTAAACCTTAGCTATCCGCTAACAGGAGTCAGAATTCTGACTTCTGTTCCGATCGACTTCCATTTTAATTTTCTAAATCTTTGCTGCTAACAGTTACGCTGCTCATTTGTTCTCGCAAAATTGCAACTTGAGAAATCATGATTTTCTCTAGCGCCCCAGTTTCCATCGTTCCCATCCAACGAATCATTGATGAGAGAAATAATTCTTTGAGATAGGCAAAAGAAAAGCCTTCTGTTAATTCAACTATCTGACTCACAGCTTGTTCAGACAAGCCCATCGCACTTTTTAATTTTTCATTCCACAATGTGATGTAGGCTTCTCGTTCGGGGATAGCTGGCAGGTCAAAATGATATTTGCGATCGAAGCGACTGGGGCGATCGCTAATTGCGGAATCTAAACGTTCTGGATGATTAGTAGTCGCAATGGTAACAATTCCTTGATTAGAAGCAAAGCCATCAAGCTCATTTAAAAAGAAAGAGCGGTTTTCATCATTTAATAGAGAATCAATATCTTCTAATACCAAAACACACGGGGCAGACTGCCGTGCTTGGTTGAATACTTTACGGATATTGTCGCTATCAGTAGCATACTCAGACTTAAAGCTTTTAACGTATAAGCAAGGCTGCTGCATTTGGTTAATCAACGCTTTAACTGTATGCGTTTTTCCATTTCCTGGAGAGCCAATAAACAAAATACCACGTTTCCAAGGAACGCTATAATTTGCGTAAGTTTCGCAGGAGGCAAAAAAGTTTATTAGGTCATCTTGAATATCTTGCTTAAGAGTTTTATGCAAAATGAGATTCTCAAAAGTTGCGCTTTGAATAGATTGAAATAGGTCTGGATTTTTATCCCAGTAACCATCTTCAAAAACTAAAAGTTCATCACGAATTTCTGAGTTCCAATCACAAACTGCGGCAAAAAACTTTTCAGCGACTTCTATGCTATCCGCCAAAATCCAAGAATAGCGAGTTTTACAATAACTTTCATTCCAACTCATTAAGAGGATATCAAGTTTGTTTCCTTGCCATGAAACTTGAAACCTGGCATTTTCAGTATATTTGTAAATTTCGTTTTCCATTCCATTCCAACCAGTAAGCATCTGGTTATGTATCCGATCGTCATATTTTATTTTGCAGAAATTTGCCTCAGCATACTTTTCTAAATTGAAGGAACTATCATTACTTTCCAGCAAGGCTTTTTTAGGATAAATAGCTGCTAGCTCCTGGCTAACATGATAAGAGATAGCATTATTAGATAAGCTCAAGGCGTATGTAATTAGTTTTTGAATTTTCATGTTTATTTATTTTTCTGGTTAGTTAGAAGCTCAGAAAGATATCAAATTAAGTTAATCTAACATTAAGATGGCTGAATTGTGAATTCTTACTTAAAGAATTATTCTTCCAAATATAAAATTTGATATGTCAGACTCTAAATTTACTGTTCCTGTAGCTCAAGAATCCCTGCACTCAGAATTCTCTGAGCGATCGCCTATTCCTTCTCTGCGAGATAAAATTCTCGCAATTCGCAACAGTCTACGCCCCGGACAACAACAAATGGCTGACTGGGGATCTGGCCCTTTGGCTATTTCTGCCGTTCCTGGCGCAGGTAAATCTACTGGGATGGCGGCGGCGGCAGCGATCGCGATCGCCCGTCAATATGAACGTTATGCCCAGTCGCGCCCATCATCGCGTCGTCATCTGGTGGTTGTCACCTTTACTCGTTCTGCTGCTGCCAACATTAAAGCAAAAATCCGCAAATTCTTACGAGATGATTTATCTCTGCCTCAGACAGGCTTTTTTGTTTATACCTTACATGGTTTAGCGTTGAACATTGCTAGTCGCCATTCTGATTTATCGGGTTTGCAGTTAGAAAATGTCACATTAATTACACCAACCCAAAGTCATCGCTTTATCCGAACAGCCGTAGAACAATGGATTGCCAATAATCCCGGAATATATTTACGGTTATTAGAAGGTCATCAATTTGACGGAGAAGAGACAGAAAGGTTGCGTCGCCAATCGGTGCTGCGAACAGAAGTATTGCCGGAATTAGCGAATACGGTAATTCATGAAGCAAAAAGTTCGGGGATATCGCCAGAAAAATTGCGGGAGTGGAGTAGACAAACCACAGACGAATATGCAATTTTGAGCGTAGCGGCGGGATTGTATGAGCAATATCAAAACTTAATGCGATCGCGTGATTTCATCGATTACGACGATATGATTTTAGCCGCACTGCGCGTTTTAGAAAACGACAGCGCCCGTCGCATCGAGCAAAACCAAGTTTTCGCCGTATTTGAAGACGAAGCCCAAGATTCTAGCCCCCTTCAGACGCAGCTGTTAGAAATTTTGGCACGTGATGGGGGAGATAACTCTTGTACAGACGCGATTAATCGCATCTCTAACTCAGCACTCAATCTAGTCCGAGTTGGCGACCCTAACCAGGCGATTAACTCTACCTTTACGCCAGCCGATCCGATTTATTTCCGGCAATTTTGCGAAGAGTGCGATCGCATCGAACGATTGGCAACGATGGATCGAGCCGGTCGCAGTAGTAGAATTATTATTGAAGCCGCGAACTTTGCTCTGAAATGGATCAATAATCAGTCCTTAGCAAAAACGAATAACGGACAACAGATTCCTGACAACCGACAAGTACCATTTCGCTTACAAACAATTCTCCCTGTTGAAACCGGAGATCCGCAAAAGAACGCCAACCCAGCACCAATAGGACGGGGATTAGAACTTTATACCCCGCGTGACATTCATCACACCGTTGAATTGTTATCTAAAAGAGTAGTCGAGTTATTTGGCGAAGATCCAACACAAAATAGTGCAGCGATTTTAGTGCGAGAAAATCGCCAAGGAAGATGGTTAGGAGAGGCTCTAGCACCTGTATGCAAAGAGCATAAAATTACACTTTACGATGTGGGAGAACGCGATCGCCGTTCTCATGTTCCCCAAGAAATTTTAGCATTGCTGCAATTTTGCGATCGCCCCCACTCCCCCGATTATCTCAAAGCCGCCCTAGAAGCATTAGTACAGCGCCAGCTAATTCCTACCCAAGACCTCAACGCCCTTGCTAGTTTACCAGAAGAATTTTTGTATCCTGGCCCCCTAGCAGCACCCCAGCCAGAAACAGTCCAAAAAGCCGCACGCTTGTGTCGCAATTTACTTCGCGCCCGCTTGGAATTGCCACTGTACCAGCTAATTTCCTTTCTCGCCTTGACCTTAAATTACGACCAAGCAGAATTGGCAACTGCTGACAAACTTGCAGAACGGGTAAATCAGCAGATAGCCGGCAATAGTTCGATGGGGGGAATGCTGTCAGCTTTAAGTGAAATCGTCAGTTCCGAACGGTTTGAACCAGTGGAAACCGAAGATTCAGAAGAACGTTATACTCGTCGCGGTCAACTGACCATTATTACCATGCACAAAGCCAAAGGGCTGGATTGGGACTATGTATTTCTTCCCTTTCTCCACGAAAACTTAATTCCTGGTAGATTTTGGGTTCCTCCTCAAAGCCAGTTTTTAGGGGATTTTACTTTATCAGAAGTAGCCCGTGCCCAAATTCGTGCTACTCTCCACGGAGAATCTACCATCCCAGATGTTACACAGGCATGGGAACAAGCAAAGCAGTTGAAAATATCTGAGGAGTACCGTTTACTCTACGTTGCGATGACACGAGCAAAACGTCTGGTGTGGATGTCAGCAGCGCAGAAAGCCCCCTTTACTTGGAGTAAACCAGAGAATTTACAAGAACAAGCTCCTTGTCCCGTGTTTCCAGCATTAAAGCGCCAATTTCCTGAATGTGTGGCGAATTTGGCTTACATCTAGCTAAATAAATCTTCTAGATTTTTCCCACCAGGTATTTTAATCAGAAAGTTAGCATAGATATATGGTTCTTGCGTCCCTTTTATGGTGACTGAGGATTGATTGTAACAAAACCCTTGGGGGGCAAGGGTTATAAAGAATTATGGGACTGTTTTGAATGAAATGCTTATAGGATAAGGCTTTCAATGATTTTGAACCAGATTTTCCATAAAAATAACCGAAGACCCAGATATATTTAGCATAGATATATATTGAATATAAAATTTAATTTTTATGTAGCGGAGAAAAATATTCAACTTAAGGCTAAGTTTTCATGTAGTATTCATTTAAATTGCATTCTCAAAGTCTTAGGGGAGGATTTGCATGAAAACTACTTACAATCCAAGGCAATATTGGGAGCAACGACTAAATAATAATTTTACACTCAAAGGTGTAGGTCATATAGGATTTAGTGAGTCTTATAACAGTTGGCTTTACCGCAGAAAAGCTCTGTGTATAGAATCTTGTCTAAGTGGAACGACCTTACAAGGGAAGAATGTACTTGATATTGGCTGCGGTACAGGTTTTTTCATTAATTGGTATGTCGAAAAAGGAGCAAATATCACTGGTATCGATATTACTGATGTAAGCATCAAAAAGCTTAAGCAAAAGTATAAAGGTGAATTCTACACACAGGATATAACCGATCCTAATTTTAGTCTTTTTTATAAGAAATTTGACATAATCAACATCTGGGATGTGGTATACCATATTGTTGATTCTAACCTTTTTAACCAGGCTTTCGACAACATTGCTAAAAGCATTAAAGATGGTGGACTGTTGCTTTTGACAGATTGGTTTGGTGGTTCTTCTGACAAGCAGATAGGCAGCCATGTCAAAGCGAGATGTCTTGATACCTACAATCAGATTCTTCCCAAGAAGGGATTTGAGCTAGTAGGAATTTATCCTTTGTATTACCACCTGAATAATGTTCATGTGAGAATATTAGATAACTATCTCGGTAAGTTCTATTTTGAGCTTGATAACCGCAATCAAAAAATACCTAAGAATAATTTATCCTTAGGTCTGTGGCGTTATAATCAAAACAATAATTAGTCTTAGTAAGAGGTTATGACACTAACTTACAGCATAGTGTAGCTTTCTATACGACTATCGATATCCGATCGGACATTGACTAAATAAGTGCATTCTTCTCAACTTAAGTTACATGCTAAAAAGCTGGGCTGGGAATATAATTTCCTTTTTTTGGAATTAAAGAAGCAAATAATCACCTTTTTGGCTAAAGAAATCAAGCAAATTTTAAATCAGCGATGCAATGATATTAATACTCATAGCTAAAATGGTGGTATTGAAAAAGAAGGATAATATGCCATGTAACAAAGTCAAGCGCCTCATGTTGCTTGATGTCGTCTGCACGTCTGAAACTTGACTGGTCATGCCAATTACAAATGAATAATATAAAAATTCCCAATAGTCTGGATAGTCGTTATTAGGAAAATCCAAACCTCCGGTAATTTCTTCACTATTTTTATGGTTAATATATTTGTAATAGCTGTGTGCATATTGCACTGCAAACATCGTATGCACTAGTAACCAGGAACCAACAATGGTTATAATTGCAAGTACGACATGTAGAGTAAGCAGAATTGTTGACAATTCTTTTTTGTCAGTTAGCAAAAACCCAATAGCTAAAACACTAGCACAAGCCGCAGCTATCACTAGCAGGAATATAGCCAAATGCCCTTCATATTCACTCTCCGCATAACGACGAATTTTTTCTGGTGTAGCCGCGATCATTTTCCACCAGGTTACAGCTAAGAAAAAGTCAATACCAGAGTTCCAAGCGCAGAGAATGCGAGTCGGTAAGTGCAGTAAATGTGGAAGTATTACTGAAACTAATACAGCGAGTCCGACAGCAATGATTAGTCGGGGTCGAGAGTCAAAGTTTTTAAATAAGTTAAGTTTCACAAATATATATTCAGAACATTTTTAAGCAAGAAGATATCACAGTTATAGACAACTTATACACAAAGGTAAGTTGAACTGTAATTATAAAACGGGAGAGAGCGCAGATTTTGCGTTAGTTCTGTCCACCACAGGTATCGTACTCCCAATTTAACCATCCGATCGCTTCTCGACTGGATCGTTTAATTTAAAAATGCGACCAGAGAGGGTTTGATGCCGTACTCTCCGTGCTAACACATCCTACGGATATTTTCTCCAAATCAAACCGGATTCCTATATATCGAGTAACTGTCAGACTAGGCGATACTCAAATTGACTCGGACAATCAAATCGTTGTAGTCTTTATCGCCGCCATTTGCCAAATCCTCAAAGCCAAAAGCGTTATTACCTAACAGGCGAATATGATCTGCTTTGTCAGTGTTAGCGCCCAAGAAGGAGAAGTAAACTGCCGGATCGTTATTAGTATTGCTATCAAGAATTGCATCAGGCCCGGCATTAACAATGATAAATGGGACGAAAATAGCACCAGGTTGAAAATTACCTGTCAAAGTTGCTGTACCTTGGTTAGGCACACTCAAATCAATACCAGCGACACGGTTACTAATAGCTGCTTGAGTATAACCCGCTTGTCCAACAAGCACATCTGCTTTCCCATCACCATTGGTATCGATACCACCATTTTCATCAGTTACCTGATAAAAGCCGACAAAGTTGTTAAAAGCTGCTTCTCTATGAACCACAAATTCAGCTTTCACCAATTGTGTTACATCTCGTAAATCAATCAGTTCGGCTTCATCTTTTCCTTGAAGACCGCTACCTAAAGGTGGATTTTGGTCTGTTGCTTCAATCTTGACAACTAAATTCTGGAAGTTGAGAGAAAACCCTTTATCATCCACATTTGTGTCTGAGGAAAAAAGCACCTGAGAAAAGGAAGTTTGTCCAGATAGCACCGCCTGAGTAGTGCTGCTAGGGATTAAATAAAATCTCAGGTTACTCTCAGAGTTGAATTCCAGTAGGCTTGTCAGGTCAGTAGGATTAAAACCATTGGGTAGTTTGGCAAGAGATGAGAGAAGCACCGTTGCTCGTTGGAGAGCTAATTCGGTGTAATTTGCCGCACCAGGGGCTACGCCGTTAATTCTACCTTCTGCATCATCAACAACAAACACACCCAGTTCATTGACTTCTTGAGAGGTGTTGCTTTTAATATTGACTAAGAGTTTGGCTTTTTCTCCGTTAACTTGATTTTTGATAGTAAAGACATCACCTGTAATTCTTGTGAGTAGGCTGATTGCTTGGATACTAGAAGTAGTTTTCTGAGCAACTGTGAGTGCAAAATCATCACTGACTCCAGCGCCTAAGGGATCTGTGGCGGTGACTTTGATGTTTAAGCTACCCAAGTTATTATTCGTAGGAATGCCGCTAAAAGTACGCTTATTAGCATTGAAGGTTAACCAACTGGGTAGTGGATCGCCGTTGTCTAAGGTAGCTGTGTAGGTTAGTGTATCTTCAAGATCCACATCGCTAAAGGTGTTTTCAGGGATAGTGAAGTTAAAAATAGTTTCTGCTGTGGCTTTTTGGTCAGCGATCGCCCGATCTACAATTGGTGCATTGTTGGCTTTAGCAACTGTGAGTGCAAATACATCACTAACTTGAGCAAGAGCCGGATCTGTGGCTGTGACTTTAATGTTCAAGCTACCCACGTTCTCATTGGTAGGAGTGCCGCTAAAGGTAAGCTCATTAGGATTGAAGGTTAACCAACTGGGTAGTGGGTCGCCGTTGTCTAAGGTAGCTGTGTAGGTTAAGACATCTTGAACATCCACATCGCTAAAAGTGTTTTCAGGGATGGTGAAGTTGAAGGTAGTTTTTGCTGTGGCTTTTTGGTCAGCGATCGCCCGATCTACAATTGGTACATTATTGAAACTAGCAACTGTAAGTGTGAATACATCACTGACTTCATCCCCAGAAATATCCTTAGCGGTAACTTTGATATTCTGATTACCTAAATTATCCACCGTAGGAATACCACTAAAATTGCGGGTAGCAGTATTAAAACTCAACCAACTGGGTAGGGGGTTGCCGTTTTCAAGAGTAGCAGTATAAGTGAGGGTGTCTCCAGCATCAATATCAATGAAGGTGTTCTCTGGGATAGTGAAATTGAACTGCGTATTTATCACTACCTTTGGATTAGCGATCGCCGTAACTAACTCTGGCGCATCGTTGACGTTCTTAACAGTGAGTGCAAAGTCATCACTGACTGGAACCCCCAAAATATCCCTAGCAGTAACTTTGATGTTGAGGTTAGCAACGTTTGCATTTAAGGGAGTACCACTGAAGGTTTTGGTCGCAGCATTAAAACTCAACCAACTGGGTAGAGGGTCGCCGTTGTCGAGAGTTGCAGTATAGGTAAGGATGTCGCCAGCATCAACATCAGTAAAGGTGTTTGCTGGGAAAGTAAAATTGAAAACTGTGTCTTCTGTTGCTTCTTGGTCTGCGATCGCTGTAACTAACTCTGGTGCATCGTTGACGTTCTTAACGGTGAGTGTAAAGACATCGCTTGCTTTGGCAAGAGAAGTATCTGTAGCGGTAACTTTAATGTTCAAGCTACCAACGTTTGCATTTAAGGGAGTACCACTAAAGGTTTTGGTCGCAGCATTAAAACTCAACCAACTGGGTAGGGGATTGTCGTTTTCAAGAGTTGCAGTATAGGTGAGGCTATCGCCAGGATCGATATCAATGAAGCTGTTTGCTGGGAAAGTGAAATTGAAAACCGTGTCTTCTGTTACTTCTGGATCTGCAATTTCATTCACCACTTCTGGCGGATCGTTGACGTTCTTAACAGTGAGTGTAAACACATCACTCACTTTTGCAAGAGAAGTATCTGTAGCGGTAACTTTAATGTTCAAGCTACCGACGTTTGCATTTAGGGGAGTACCAGTGAAGGTTTTGCTATTAGCATTAAAACTCAACCAACCGGGTAGAGGGTCGCCGTTGTCGAGAGTTGCAGTATAAGTGAGGATGTCGCCAGCATCAACATCAGTAAAGGTGTTTGCTGGGAAAGTGAAATTGAAAACTGTGTCTTCTGTTGCTTC
>NZ_NOLI01000144.1:0-19791 GCF_002245975.1 Nostoc sp. 'Peltigera membranacea cyanobiont' 213
ACCCAGACAATGCCGATCGGCTCTGGAATGAATCGTTGCGCCTGCTCGCTTGACCTGGCAGTAACAGTGAGCTTCACACTGTTGATAAACGAATTGCCGGTCGCAAGCCTGCCAGCCTTTCGTCCATCACTTAAAAGGAAAACTCAAAACTATGAATTCACAAACAGTTCAAACCACCACTACTACTGACGAGTCAGCAATCCGTGCTTTCCATCGCCAGATGATTGATGCTTGGAATCGAGGTAGCGGCGAAGGCTTCGCTGCCCCGTTCAGCGAAACTGCTGATTTCATCACGTTCGAGGGCACGCATCTCAAGGGTCGAAAAGAAATCGCTGCATTTCATAAACAAGCGTTCGACACAGTTGTCAAAGGAACACGCCTGGAGGGTGAGGTGGATTTTGTCCGCTTCGTGAACTCGCAACTCGCGCTCATGCTCGTAGTTATCAGGGTAATACTGCCCGGACAAACCGAAACTTCACCGTCACGAGATTCGCTGCCGCTATACGTCGTAACGAAAGGCGACGAAGGTTGGCAGATCGAAGGGTTACTCAACACCCGGAAGTTAGCGCTAGAACGTCAATTCTTCTTAGACGACTTTGACTCACTGAGCGCAGAGGCTCAACGTCAAGTGACCGACCTCGTTGTAGGTCTCAAGCAGCGTCATTAAGCAGATCAATCAAAAGAGATGTAAGGAATGGCACGCTTGTTAAAATACAAAAGGCAATCGCCCTAGCTCCCCAATATCGGCTGACTATTCTTCCTCCTGACTCCGTTCTCTATTAACAACTTACCGCTTTAAACCCAACAATCAAAGGATTAGCATAATGGGAAAACTAGAAGGAAAAATCGCCCTTGTCACGGGTGGTAACAGTGGTATCGGTCTTGCTACAGCCAAACAGTTTGTTGCTGAAGGTGCCTATGTCTACATCACAGGTCGTCGCCAAGTCGAACTGGATGCTGCGGTGGAAGCCATTGGTAAAAATGTTACGGCTGTGCAGAGCGATGTTTCTAATCTGGCAGACCTCGATCGTCTGTTTGCCACCATTAAGCAAGAACTTGGACACCTCGATATCATCTTCGCTAATGCTGGCGGTGGACAAATTGCCCCACTTGGAGCAATCACTGAGGAACACTTTGACAAAACATTCAACGTAAACGTCAAAGGTTTGCTGTTCACCGTACAAAAGGCGCTGCCACTGTTACCAGAGGGCGCTTCTATTATCCTGAATGCTTCGATTACTTCTATAAAAGGTACGCCAGCTTTCAGTGTTTACAGCGCCACCAAAGCCGCCGTGAGATCCTTTGCTCGGAATTGGATACTCGACCTCAGAGAACGCAAGATCCGAGTGAATGCCATTAGCCCTGGTGTGGTTCCGACTCCTGGTTACGATCATTTGGGACTCAATGACCAGCAGTTGCAAGAATTCGTGGACAGCCAAGCCAGCACCATCCCACTGGGACGAGTCGGCACACCCGATGAGATTGCCAAAGCGGTTGTTTTTCTGGCTTCAGATGACAGCAGCTTTGTGAACGGCATTGAGTTGTTTGTCGATGGCGGTATGGCACAGATTTGAAGTCCAAAAGGCTTTTATCACTTACAAAGAGTAATCCCATGACTACATATCGCACCGTTTCGATTAATGGTTTAGATATCTTTTATCGTGAAGCTGGTTCTCGTGATAATCCAACGATTCTGTTATTGCACGGCTTCCCAACGTCGTCTCACATGTTCCGCAATCTTATACCTGCCCTTGCTGATAAATTCCATCTCATTGCTCCTGACTACCCTGGCTACGGTAACAGTTCGATGCCAAGTGTAAATGAGTTTGATTACACATTTGATCGCTTGGCTGAGATTGTAGAGAAATTCATTGCTGCGATCGCTCTCAAAAAGTACAGCCTTTATGTGATGGATTATGGCGCACCCATTGGCTATCGGATTGCCGCTAAATATCCAGAGCGCGTGCAATCTCTGATTGTTCAAAATGGCAATGCTTACGAGGAAGGTCTGCGCGAATTCTGGGAACCAATTAAGGCATACTGGCAAGAGCGATCGCCTGAAAATGCTGAAAAGCTCGAATATCTTGTCACCCTGGAAGCGACGAAGTGGCAATATACCAATGGTGTTCGCAATCTAGAAGCGATCGGCCCCGATACCTGGACTATCGATCAACATTTCCTCGATCGCCCAGGAAACGATGAGATTCAGCTGGCGCTGCTGTATAGCTATGGCACCAATCCACCATTATATCCGCAATGGCAGGAGTATTTTCGCAAATATCAGCCACCAACCCTGATTGTTTGGGGTAGGAATGACTACATCTTCCCCCCAGAAGGCGCTCATCCCTATAAGCGCGACCTAAAAGACGTTGAGTTGCATTTACTCGATACCGGACATTTTGCGCTGGAAGAGGATGGGGATGCGATCGCAAACTACATCGCTCAATTTCTCACGTCACGACTGCAACCCATCCTTGTCTAACTAAACGGCGAAACTGAGCCGTCCATGCAAAACTGCGCTCTACTACCCAACGACGTGGTAGCAACACGAACCCTTTTCTAGCTTCTGGCAGTTGTTCATAACACGCTCTAGCGAATCCAAACCCACGAACAAAAACCTACTAAGCTGTTACGCAAATAAGATTGCACATCAACTGGTGAGGTTGTTCTTTGTCAATTGTCCTTAGTAAACACTAATGACTAATGACTGATGACTAATCACGGTCTACACGGAAAATAGTGCAATATGTAGGCGCGTTAGCTTAACAGCTTAATTGTCTGCTATTCCGATTCTTCCATCTATCGCAACGAGATATGAGGAGATCAACATGACAACGAGCAATTCCGATTTTACTGCCCGAGAAACACTACGCCTGTTCGGTCCCGATCCCGATAACTGGGTACCCGATCGCCCTGGCATCGATCACAATGTCACTATAATAGGTGGCAGCGGTAGCGGTAGCACCTTTGTATTTGCGCTACGACGTGCAGGGATCGGTCGCGTGACAGAGATCGATGCAGCCGATGACGAGGCTCATGCAGGCGTGTGGTTGACGCGAGCGCGGATGAGAACGCTCCGCACACCGAAACATCTGCCAGGTCCTGAACTAGGCATCCCAGAATTGTCCTTTCAAGCCTGGTACGAAGCGCGGCACGGTGCGGCAGCCTACGCAAAGATCGATCGCATTGAGCGAGTAGCTTGGGCTGAGTACCTCAGTTGGTATCGGCACTTCCTCGGTATCCAGGTTCGTTACCAGACGAAGTTGGTGCGGATTGAACCAGTCGCAGGTTTCTTCCGCCTACACCTTGAGGTAAACGGTGTCCCGCTCTTAGAGACTACGCGCAAAATTATCTTCGCCAATGGCGTGGCTGGCACGGGTGGTTCGTACATACCTCCAATACTGGCTGACTTACCCCGCACGTTGTACGCACATACCGCCGATGCCATCGATTTTGAAGCACTGCGCGGTAAGACTGTGGCGGTGCTGGGTGCGGCGGCTTCAGCTTTCGATGCAGCAGCAGTGGCGCTGGAATCGGGAGCTAAGGCAGTACATCTATTTGTACGGCGATCGGCGATCGCATCTCTCTCAGTCCTGCGGGTACGGGATTACCCTGGTGCTTACGACAACTATCCCCAACTACCCGATGCAGCCCGCTGGTTCCAGGCTTGGCACTTTCGTCAAGCAGGCACCGCGCCACCCCCGAACTCGATTAAGCGAGCGATCGCTTTCCCGAACTTTCACATCCATCTATCTGCACCTTGGAAATCGGCACGGAAACTGGGCGATGCGGAAGCCGCCGCCAAAGGCGAACGCATTGCCATCGAGGTGAACGATGATGTTTTCGAGTTTGATTTTGCGATCGCTGGCACTGGTTACTTCGTTGACCCAACAAAGCGTCCGGAACTAGCCGACTTTGCCCAGCATATTGCCCTCTGGCGCGATCGCTACCAGCCACCAGAAGGACTGCGCGATGACGGTTTGGGGGCACATCCTTACCTCGGTAGCGCCCACGAATACCAAGAAAAAGTACCTGGCACTGCCCCTTATCTGAAAGACATTCACATATTTAATCCTGCTGGTTTGGTCAGCTTCGGATTGCCAGTTGGTGACATCCATAGCATCCGCCGCGACGTACCTGCAATAGTATCGCGCATCAGTCACGACTTGT
The DNA here is from genome assembly GCF_002245975.1 of Nostoc sp. 'Peltigera membranacea cyanobiont' 213. Taxonomy (NCBI): domain Bacteria; kingdom Bacillati; phylum Cyanobacteriota; class Cyanophyceae; order Nostocales; family Nostocaceae; genus Nostoc; species Nostoc sp. 'Peltigera membranacea cyanobiont' 213. The sequence goes on from NZ_NOLI01000144.1 coordinate 4,171, forward strand.
TCTTTAAGGACTGGGCGCATCATGAGGCACGTATCACAGGCGATATTGCCCCCGATTTTGAGGACTCGCTCTATGCTGCTGCGGTGTGGAAACAACCGATTGAGGCAGCGACCCGCTAGTTCGACAACCTTTTCACCAGTAACAAATAATTCCGGGTGGGAAACGATGCCAGTAGAAAGCGATCGCCGTTTCACGATCGCTGCCGATCGAGCATCACTGTTAAACCAATTCACTTAACAGTGTCATTTCAACAGATTGTTTACTAATTATCAAAGGAGAATGTCATGGTTGCTCAAGTAAATTCACAAGCAAAGATTTTGGAAGTTGCAGACGATCCACGTCTTTCCAGTGGGGTGAAGGAATTTTTGAAAGTGCTGAATTCAGGAGGTGTACCGCTAGAGACACTCACTGCAATCGAGGCACGTCAAGTACTCGCGGATGCACAGGCTTCTGTTCCAGTAGACCTTTCAGGCATTGAAGAGTCTGAGAAGAAAATTATCGCTGACGGTTATTCGATTACGCTCAATATCGTGCGACCGGAAGGCGTTAAAGGCACATTGCCTGTTTTCATCTTTATTCATGGTGGTGGTTGGGTGTTAGGTGATTATCCAACACACAAGCGCATGGTTCGCGATCTGGTTGTGCTTTCAGGGTTTGCAGGGGTCTTTGTCAACTACACGCGCACGCCAGATGCTCAGTACCCACAGGCGATCAATGAGATTTATGCTGCGACCAAATGGGTTGCCGAGCATGGTGAAGAGATTGGGGTGGATGGCAAGAATCTGGCAGTGGTCGGCAACAGTGTCGGCGGAAATATGACAGCAGTCACTGCTTTGAAGGCGAAAGAAAAAGGAGGACCACACATCAAGCTACAAATCATGATGTGGCCGATCGTCGATGCTAGTTTTGAAACGGATTCTTATCATCAATTCGGCGACAAACGGTACTTAACCGTACCCACGATGAAGTGGATGTATGACCTGTACATCCCTGACCCAGAAAAGCGCAAAGACATCTACGCATCTCCCTTACAAGCGACGGTTGAACAACTCAAAGGCTTGCCTCCAGCATTAATTGTGGTTGCAGAGAGCGATATTTTGCATGACGAAGGCACAGCCTACGGACGCAAGCTCGATGAAGCTGGGGTAGAGGTGACAACGGTGCAGTACAACGGCATGATTCATGACTTTGGACTGCTCAATGGTTTAGCCGAACTGCCACAAGTCCGCTCTCTGTTTGTTCAAGCTGCTGCTGAATTGAAGAAACATCTGCAATAGGATGCGATCGATGTTTTTGGGGAAAGGAAAAGATGCTCTTCCATCGCTTTGCTGCTTACCGAGTTAGGTAGGGGAAAAGGGGAAAGCGGAATGGCACTAAGTTAAGACACAACCCTTGCTTCCCAGCCTCTAGGCTAGGAACTAATTCTGAGAGCCTCCGCCTCCAAAGGCTTGATCAGAGGCAGAGCCTCTCGAAATACATTCCCAGCCTACAGGCTGGGAACGGGGTGAAACAAGACTTTCGGCTTATCTTAGTGCCATTTCGATCGTAATACAAACTACTCTCAGGTAATTACCTGCTATGAACAGCCACACACCGAGCGCTAGAGACATTATTGGATCATCACCGTTGATTGCGATTGAAAACGAAGCACCACCCAAGCTGATTGTCGATCCACCGCTTCCCGAACCACTGGCACAGGGACGTGTCTTCATCCAGTACCGGACGGAGAATTTGCGTGTGTTGCCAGTGTTTGGCAAAGGTGCCCTCGAAGTATCGCCGCGCATCGGTCATATCCACATCACCGTTGACGACGCGCCGTGGCACTTTGTCGATGCCAGTGGGGAAACGATCATCCTGGTCGGACTGGAACCTGGCGTACACAAGGTGCTGATCGAACTAGCTGACCCCACGCACAAAGTAATCACTAGCGAAACTGTGGAGTTCACGCTGCCCGATCCTAAGAAATCATCATCAAAAAACTAGAGGGAAAAATCGCAGTTGTGACGGGGGCATCTGCGGAAACGCTGCACATCGCGGGTGGTAGTCATTGATCTGTATTAAACTGCTTTTGAGGTAATTCGGTCGGCACGCACTTACAGCAGAATTCAGAATCCAGAAGTAAAACAGGGTTCATACCTGGCTTTGGGATTTAGTTTGTGTACTCCACAAACTTGAAATCTGCTGTAATTTTAATCTGACCATGCTGAGACGTTGGCAAAGCCTCTCGGAACGAGAATCGCTATTCTACCACTTACATACTATGAACAACCCCGAAAATTCTCGACTACCCCTGCCGCCTTTTGATAATGAATCCGCTATCCAAAAAGTCAGAATTGCAGAAGATGCTTGGAACACACGTAACCCTGAACTAGTATCACTCGCTTACACGTCGGATAGCATTTGGCGCAACCGCTCAGAATTTCTATCTGGTCGTGAGGCGATCGTTCAGTTCTTGACACGTAAGTGGCTTAAAGAATTAGACTACCGTCTGATCAAAGAGCTTTGGGCTTTTCAAGACAACCGCATTGCTGTCCGGTTTGCTTACGAATGGCATGATGATGCTGGCAACTGGTTCCGTTCTTACGGCAATGAGAATTGGGAGTTTGACGAACATGGATTAATGCGATGGCGTATTGCCAGCATCAACGACCTGCCAATTCAGGAGAGCGATTCTCCGTTCGCGCAAGCGTGCCGGAGGCATCAGGAGACGCTACGCGAACGCAAATACCACTGGATACTAGGTCGTCGTCCTGACGATCACCCCGGATTGTCAGACCTCAATCTTTGAAAAGCCCAAAGACCATATCACCCAGTTTTTATCTTACAAGAAATCCACTGCTATGAATGCAAACAACGGCATCATTAGCCAGCTTAGTCAATATTCAGTGCCTGTAACCATTGATCGATTAGAAGCTGTCCTTCAAGTAAAAAGCATCACCATTTTTGCCCGCATTGATCAACAGGCTGAAGCCGAAAAAGTCGGACTAAGCCTGTGTCCTACACAGTTGTTGCTGTTTGGCAATCCGAAAGCTGGAACTTTCCTCATGGTGGCAGAACCAACGATCGCCCTGGATTTACCCCTGAAAGTACTGGCATGGGAAGCGACTGACGGGAAGGTGTGGGTGAGTTACAACGATCCTAATTACTTAAAACAGCGATTTTCTCTCTCGGATGAGTTGGTGAAAAATATCGCTATCATTGCACCTTTAATCTATCAAGCACTTAGTTCCGCCGATCGCCAATAAGTTGCAGAATTAGCACGCGATCGCACCTTGGCGTTTTTGAAACAGCATTTAGGCAGTGGTGTCAAAGTCTGAAATGGGGTGACTACTGCCAGATAATTCGCCCACCGCGATCGCTCTAGCAACCAAGATATTCTGATTCTGAATCACTAGGAAAACGCTGCATATCGCGGGTGGTTTTTAAGAAAGAGAACAGTGAAAATCAACAAGCAAGCAGAAAAACCATGCACATCAACAAGAATGACACCGCAATAGTCGTCATCGATCCGCAAAACGATGTCTTGAGCGAAAAAGGGGTTTCCTGGGATTTGGTGGGTGAGAGTGTTAAAGATAACAACACCGTCGAGAACATTGAGCGAATCTTCAAAGCCGCAAAGCAGAATGAATTCGAGGTTTTTATCTCCCCTCACTATTACTACCCCACCGATCATAATTGGAAATTTGCCGGCAACCTAGAGCAAATGATGCTTGAGGTTAAGGAGTTCGATCGCCGTGGCGCGTTGAGCCTCGATGGATTCTTGGGATCGGGTGCTGACTGGCTCGATCGCTACAAGCCCTTCATTGAGGATGGGAAGACGATTGTGGCCAGTCCTCACAAAGTCTATGGGCCGCAAACCAACGATCTCGTTTTGCAACTACGTAAACGCAACATCAGCAAAGTCATTTTACTCGGAATGTTGGCGAATCTTTGTGTTGAAGCTCACCTACGCGAATTGCTCGAACAGGGATTTGAGGTTCTTGTCGTTAAGGATGCAACAGCAGCTCCTCGGCATCCGAAATTGGGCGACGGCTACAAAGCAGCACTGATCAATTTTGGATATATAGCTAATGTAGTTCTTTCTACAGATGAAGTTGTAGCAGCAATGCAGTAATGTCAAACTCATCAATTTTACAACACTCATGAAAACATCCGCGTTACTTTTGGCTCTGTCAATCAGTATCTTCGCTAATTTTTCCTTAAGAGCTTCTGCTGATTCTACTGCTGGCCTCATCCTGAGTACAAAATGCCAGGGTCGGTACAACATTAATATTTGGCAGAATTATAATTCCGGTGAATTGCTCTATCGCGCGACCAGTCCCAACGGTAATTTAAGTTTGGGCAAAGGAACTAAGCAAGCGACAGAAGGTGTTCGAGTGTATAAGTTTCGGAGTGGAATTTATGAATATTGGGTGTGGGATGGCACGTTGGATAACGCACAGTCTGGAACTTTAGAGGTGTATAAAAACAACCGTATCTTGATGAAACAAGCTTGTAGAAAAAGTTGAATCCTAAGCACGGGTGTTATGAACTTTTTGGAAAATCAGCTAGGGCAAGCATCTTGAGCTACGCTCGCCAAATACGTTATTGCTAAAACCCTCTTAGTCAGCCAGTTTTTCTAAAATTCATAACAACTTCTAGAAATCATACTCACCCGATCAAACTCAAAGGATATGGAAGTGGACACTCAACACTATGACGACATTATTATCGGCGGCGGCAAGGCTGGTAAAACACTAGCACCAGCGCTAGTTGCTGACGGACGTAAAACCGCTCTGGTTGAACGCAGTTTAAATATGATTGGTGGCGGGTGCATCAATATCGCCTGCATTCCTACTAAAACTATGGTGGCGAGTGCCAATGTAGCAAACACAGTGCGAAACAGTGCCGCTTATGGGGTTAAAACCAATACACCCACTGTTAATTTAGCAGAGGTGATCCAACGAAAACGAGCGGTTGTGCAAGGGATGCGTGAAATGAACTTGCACAATTTAGAAACGGCTCTGGATAAGAACTTGATCATTGGCGAAGCAAGGTTTGTTGCTCCCAAAACGATCGCAGTAACGACGACTGAGGGGAACAATTGCTTACTTACCGCCGAACGCTTATTTATTAATACAGGCACACGACCGTTAATTCCATCTATTCCCGGACTTGCTGAAGTTGAGTTTTTAACCAGTGAGTCGATTATGGAGCTAGAATACTTGCCTGAACACCTGATCGTTCTTGGTAGTGGCTATATTGGTTTGGAGTTTGCCCAGATGTTCCGGCGCTTTGGCTCTGGCGTTACTGTCATTGGGCAAAACGAGCAAATCCTGTCACAGCAAGATCCAGATATAGCGATCGCAGTTCAAACACTGCTAGAACAAGATGGTATTGAATTCTTGCTGAAGGCGAAGGTGTTGAGGGTTGATCGCACTGGTAATGAAACCATCCTGCAAATCCAAGTTGGCGATCGTGAAATCACCCTCCAAGGTTCGCATTTGCTCGTCGCCGTTGGTCGTGCGCCCAACACCGATAGCTTAAATTTAGCTGCTGCTGGTGTGGCAACTGATACACGCGGATTTATTCAAGTTAACGATCGCTTGCAGACAAATGTACCCGGAATTTGGGCGTTAGGCGATATCAATGGCGGGCCGCAATACACCCATATATCGCTCGATGATTATCGCATTATCAAAGCTAATTTAATTGATGAGGGCAACCGTAGTACACGGGATCGATTGGTTCCATCCTGTCTGTTCATCGATCCAGAACTGGCGCAGGTGGGTTTGACTGAAACTGAAGCACAGCAACAAGGATATGCCATCCGCGTGGCAAAGGTGGATGCGTCAGCCGTTCCTAGAGCAAGAACGCTCGGTCAAACCGATGGACTTTTGAAGGCGATCGTGGATGCAGATACAGGTCGTATTCTAGGGTGTTCCTTGTTGTGTCATGAAGCAGGTGAAGTGATTTCAACAGTGCAGATGGTGATGCAAGCTCAGATGCCCTACACTGTTCTGCGCGATGGGATTTTGACTCATCCCACAATGACCGAAGGGTTAAATATATTGTTTTCCAAGTTGTAAGCATACAGCAATTGCAGACCCAAGGACTTACCAAATAAACGACATTTCACTCTTGAAGGTCAAGTAGATATAGCATGATTAGTAAAACATCTAAAGTCGGTATTATTGGTGCAGGTAATGTAGGTGCAGACGTTGCAAATGCTTTAGTTCTACTCGGTAAATGTGTAAGGGTTGTCCTTTTTGACCGAACCTTATCAAAAGCTGAGGGGCAAGCATGGGATATTGAAGATAGCATTCCCCTACTTAAAGAGATGGAAATTATACCATCAAATCAGTATGAAGATTTAGCTGATTCAGATATCATTATTGTGACTGTTGGGGTGCAGCAAAAACAAGGACAGACGCGATTAGATACATTGAGTGACAATGCACAGATTATACGTTCGACAATCAAAGAATTGGATCGAGTTGCACCGAATTCAATCGTACTTATCGTTAGCAATCCAGTGGATGTACTCACGCGGATTGCGATCGCTACTTCCACCAGAGCAGAAAACCTAATTTTCGGTTCGGGAACCGTTCTTGATACTGCTAGACTGAGATATCAACTTGGAAAGCGACTGAATGTTGCAAAACAAGACGTTCATGCTTATGTGATTGGAGAGCATGGAGACAGTGAATTTGTCGTTTGGTCTAGTGCATTTATTGGGGGAATTCTGTTAACTAAATTTCCCATACCACAAGGAGCAACGCTAGAACAAATTCAGCAAGAGTACGCACAGTTAACTCGTAAACGAGGCTATAACATTTTTGAACGCAAAGGAAATACAAGCTATGGTATATCAACAGTAGTTTGTCAGTTAGTTGATACCATCCTGCGAGATGAAAAGCAGATATTTCCAGTATCGGCCAGAGCAGATTCTAACTATGGAGTTGGCAGTGAAGTTGTTCTTGGACTTCCATGTATCATTGGCTCAACAGGTATTCAGCGCCAACTGCTGTTATCAAGAAATGCTCATGAACAACACTTATTAGAAGAATCAGCTAACAAACTCAATGAAGCCTATAATTCTTTGCATAATTAAAATCAAATGCCATAAGTTCTACTCCCAATGTGTTCTGGAAAAATGAATGATCGTTAGCTTAGTAATTTGCCCCGCAGCAAGAGCCGCACTGTCCCTAGAGCAATACTGCCGATCGCAATATTTGCGCCAATGAATAGCAGTAGTGCCAATTCTTGCATCACTCCAGTCATGCCGCGTTCAACAAGGCGCAAGGATGCCAGCGACAGGGCAGCAATGCCGAGGGTGAATGCCCAGTAGGTAGCTGTAAAGGGTTGTTGAAATAACCACGGTAGCAACCGCAGTAGAATCAGCGCTTGCAACAGTCCATAACCGAAGAGAAACTGGGCAAAGGCATCAGGCTGACCATTGGTGATACTCAAATAAGCAACACAGCCAACAACAGGGGGGGCAAGTTGAATGCCCAGCGTTGGACGTAGTGGTTTAGGCAACGCTTCTAACAAGTAGAGGCGCTGCATAATCATCGACTCCAGTGCTAGCCACGAAAACAGCCCTCCTCCAAAAAACAACGGGGCCCATTCTCGATAACCGAGGGTACTAGCAACGATCGCACTGACAAAACTACCTGCGACTGTAGAGAGGTAGAGAATGGGTGTGATTATTTCTGGCTTACGTCCTCCCATCCATAGCTGACCGGAACGATACACGCCAAAGCTTAACTGACCAATTGCACCGACAACAAATAATGTGATGGCGATCGCACGAGAGTAAGGTGCGATCGCTAGCGCCACAAACATCGTAGACACAGGCACTAATCCGATAAAGCAACACAAAACAGGATGCTCAAATTCAGCTAAGGCATCTGCTCTCGCCCACAGCCATTTACCCACATAAAGCAGCAACAACACGAGCCAGATTGCAATTGTCAGCAACATAATTGCTTCGCTAATCCAGGTAGGCAAGTGCCAAAGTTTAGCAGCTACTCGCCAGCAACTACCTAATCCTGCCAAACCCAGAATCATGCCAAAAAAGGAAGCAGGAATGATGGCACGATAATCTTTCAATAGGGTAGGCTTTGGACGAGATTTTCTCATGATCTAGCTTTCCTGGCAGCAGTAGAGAGATGCAAGCGATGAAAAAAGTCAGGCATATTGGGGTGGGAAAGATTGCTTCAAGGTGAGGAGTCGGTTCGTAATAGAGACAACAAACCCAATTTTTAGGCTGTTTTGATCGATTTCGATTGCAAACTCATCAAAACAGTCTTGATAGACAAATTAGGTCAGTGCAGGAGTGCGAATGGTCTGAGACTGTTCACTGTAAATATCCATGATTGTGTTGAGCAATCGCAGTGCATCTGGCTTGGAACGCTGGAAAGAATTGCGTCCGATAATCGAACCAAATCCATGTCCGGCATGAATGGCACGAACTTCATTGAGGAAAGCATCATCACTGTCGATCGGCCCACCTGAAAAAATGACAATCCGCCGTCCGTTAAAGGCACATTGCACCACATGATGCACTCGTTGAGATAATGTTGCGATCGGAATTTGCTCTTGCTCATACACCTTGCGGGCTGCATCCTGTTCAACGTGTTCGTTGGGCAGTTTCACTTTGATGATGTGAGCGCCCAATTGAGCCGCAATCTGAGCCGCATAGCCAATCACATCGATCGCTGTCTCACCCACTTTACTTAAACCCGATCCCCGCGCATAAGACCAAATCATCACGACTAATCCATGCCGCTTTGCTACCTCGGCACAGGCTCGAATCTGCTGATACATCTCAAACCGATGGGCTGAACCTGGATAGATAGTGAAACCGATCCCCACACATCCTAACCTCAGCGCATCCTCCACGCTGCCAGTGAGTGCTTGCGTTGGGTCTGACTCAGCTAGTAACACATCGCGATCATTGGCTTTCAGAATTAGGGGAATTTCACCTGCAAATTCTCGCGCTCCCGCTTCCAAAAATCCTAACGGTGCGGCATAGGCATTGCATCCTGCTGCGATCGCTAACTCAAAATGATAGCGAGGATCATAGGCTGGTGGATTGGGCGCAAAACTGCTAGCTGGCCCATGCTCAAAGCCTTGATCCACAGGCAGCATGACGACTTTGCCAGTTCCAGCTAGTTTGCCATGATTCAGCAACCGGGCTAAATTAGTCAGCGTTCCGGGATTGTCGCTGCCATACCAACTGAGAATTTCTTTTACTCGATGAGTCATTGTGTTTCTCCTAAAATTATTGTTTGGTAAAACTTATTTCCTTTGGGCTTACGACATATCTTGCCAAGCTGGATGAACCGAGCTTTCAACTTAAGACTGAGGTGCAGTGGCGATCGTCATGATTTTATCTTTGCCTGTTGTTCTACGTGTCCGCCAAACTGGAAACGCATGGCAGACAACAGCTTATCCGCAAAATCATTTTCGCCGCGTGAGCTAAACCGTTGATACAGGGCTGCGCTGAGTACAGGGACAGGAGTGCCTTCGTCAATGGCGGCTGCGATCGTCCAGCGTCCTTCGCCTGAATCAGACACGCGCCCCCCAAAGCCTGATAGGTCTGGTTGTTCCAGGAGGGCGATCGCAGTTAGATCCAGTAGCCAAGAGGCAATTACACTGCCCCGTCGCCAAACTTCGGCAACATCAGGCAGATTAAAGTCATACTGATAGTGTTCAGGATTGCGGAGGGGGGTCGTTTCAGCATTAGCCACACGGTTCTGCTTACCTACATTGGCGTGATGCAAGATATTCAATCCTTCTACGTAGGCTGCCATCAAGCCATATTCGATGCCATTATGCACCATCTTGACAAAATGCCCCGCCCCATTCGATCCGCAGTGCAGATAGCCTTCTTCAGCCGTACCGCCTACCTTTTGCCGTCCAACAGTACGCGGAATATCACCCCGTCCGGGAGCTAATGATTTAAAAATTGGATCGAGATACTGAACCGCCATCTCAGATCCACCAATCATCATGCAATAACCCCGCTCCAAACCCCACACTCCGCCACTGGTTCCCACATCTAGGTAGTGAATGCCCTTTTGCATCAGATCGTTTGCCCGTCGAATATCGTCAATGTAGTAAGAGTTGCCGCCATCAATTAAGATATCGCCGGAATCCAGTTTTGCAGCCAGTTCCTTCACCATCTGCTCAGTTGGTTCTCCGGCTGGCACCATCAACCAAATCGCACGAGGTTTATTGAGCTTCTGGACAAAATCATCCAAGCTGTAAGTGCCGATCGCCCCTTCAGATGCAAGTAGTTTAACTTTGTCAGATGTGCGATTGAACACCACACATTCATGGTTGTTTTGCAGCAATCGCCGAACAATGTTCGCACCCATACGTCCCAGACCAATCACTCCCATCTGCATAATTTTTCTCCAATGTAATTCTCGTTTGCATAGAGTCGGTTCTGATTAGAGATAAGGTTCTGGTTCATTAACAGAACAGCAATATTTGATCCTTCCTGCTCAAATCACCTGTACAAAAGGGAAGCGATGGGCTTAAGCCTCGCCAGAGGAGATCGCAACTCCGTTCGATGTATTGTTTTATCGATTATCGATTGATTTCTCAAATGTATATAATTGTGAGTGACCCGTTCTAGTTGGGGCTGAGATGACAAATCGACTCACACCTTGCTCCCACTTTGCGGTTGCATCAACGGTGTAAGGAGTAGCGGTGCCAAACTGGTTAAGGCTGCTGGGTGGAGGGGTGAAAACCAGATGAAAATTACTTCCGCGATGATAACCGCTAATTTGAGCAAAGTTCTCACCATCATTAGACTTCAAACTTCCGTACAGTTTGCCGGCAGGATCGATAAATACGAGTATCTGCCCCTGAGAACCGACAGTACGGAAGGTTCCTGTCCAACTGCCCCGGTAGGGAAGTACATAGTCTTGAGAGGAATTTGGTTGAGCTTGGCTGACTGTAAGCGCGAAGAGAGGCTGCGAGTGTAGCAGTCCAATCATGCCAATCGTTAAGATTCCACCAATCAATCGTTTTGTTGTTCGTGTCTTCATCAGTGCTTCTCTTTCAATAGATGATCGATCAACTGTCAATCTGTCAGATTCCCTGTAAACATAGGGTTCTGAGGTGATGGTGGGTCTCTTCAAAGTTTTCGCTTGGCGGCGGTAAGGAGGTTGTCCACTCTAATCCAGTGGCATACACAGATGAATGAGCGATCGCTCTCATTGTTCAACCGAAGAGAGAGGCTGTTTTGCGGTGGTTTCTGGCTTCATCTTGGGTCTGTGATAGCGATGGAAAGTTTCTTCCTTGAGCCATTCTGTGGTTGCCTTAAAGTCATGCAGTGGGGTGGGCAGCATTTCCAAATACGCTGCACTGCGAATTAGATCGCCAGGTTTGCCAGTTATCTGCACTTTCTCAAACAAGTTTGCTACCCCATTTCCTAAACCCAATTTCATTAGCGTACCCCGAGGACTCACATGTGTCCAGCTACAATCACAGGGCCGACTCCTGGAATAAACAGCAAACCAACCCCTGTGAGAATGCCAAATAGTCCACCAAAAAAGCTGCCCCAATAACCTGCTTCTCCGGCTCCAGCTTTAGCCGTATCTTTCCAGGTGAGAAAGCCACGGATATGTTCAGTGGTTTGATAGTCTTTACCGATGATCGAAATCTTTTGCATATCGAAGCCCGCTTTTTGCAGTTCTAATACGGCGGTTTCTGCCTAGAGCGGTAAAACTTGCTAGAGGTAGGTTGGAAGCATAGTAAACTCGTTTGATATTTTCTAAGACACATACGTAATTAAGCCTTTAGTCTTACCTCTCCAGTTAGTTTTGCCGTTCTAGGTTTCTGCTTCAACATGGGATGGAAAAACTTTCACAGTTTCGTGTTTGCATAACATAGATTTGACTCCTTATGAGTGAGAATTAAACAGCATTATCTTTTAAGTGGACAAGACCTGATCGACATGCCCGGATTGCTACCTGAGTGCGTTGGCGTTGGCGTAGCCTCTCGTAGAGAAGCCTTGCCTTCAGCATCGCTCGCACAGAATTTCTTCAAAATATTGCGAACATGGGTTTTCGCCGTACCTGTACTGATGTACAAATTTTGGGCAATTCCATCATTGCTGTACCCGTCAACAATCAGTTGCAATATCTCTAACTCTCGCTCAGTCAACGTTTCAATAGTAAGGATTTGGCTGTATTCCGGTTCTATGGCTCGAATTGCAATTGTTTCAACATGGTTGCTGCCATCAGCTTGAACAGGATTTGCGTGTTGAAGCAATCTAGCGACCTCTTGGGCGACAGCAGTGAGTGCATGATTAATAGGAGAATTTCCAAAAAAGTTACTCTGAGTTGGAACTTTGGAATACTCAAAATCATCTCCAACTAGTAATGGCATACGTGTCATAAAATTATCCTCAACGAAATATTGATTGACATTACTGACTCAATTCGTAGATGATCTAAGCTGTTTCAAATACTGAGAAATTATTCTGTTACCAGAAGACCATGAATAAGAATCAATAACACAATTGATCTGACGATGACGTAAAGCCGATCGTGCTGTTGCCAAAACGCGAACATTGATGCGAGCAATGTACACTTTTTTAGATATATCAGACAGGAATTGGAAAATATCAGGTCACGGTCAAGGCTCACTGATACTGTATGTTCAGCATCAGCGTTGAGCATACAACACTCTTCTTACTCTCTTTGTGTCAAGTAAACTGAAATATTGCAACTAAATTGCTCTCAATATTTGCCTGAACTAAATATATGCAATTAACTCTAACTTGTCGTCCACTCAAAGTTGAAACTTTTGTACAATACAATGATTGATGAATCAGTCCATATATCAATGTAAGGTTGGCTCCAACTAAGGTTGGAATCTAAATTCATACTAAAGTTCAATACCTTATGCCATTTCTTTGTGAGGCTGCGCCAAATTTTCTTTCTTCCTTTGTGTCCTTCTCTGACGAGACGCTACGCAAATACGCCCTTTGCGGTTCGTTCCTTATATAATTTGGCGCATCTTTAATGCTCTTCCCCTGGATTATGTTTACGGAAATCAGCGAGAAGATGATGGGATCGTTGGGTCAATTATCCTAGGCGTGACTTCCAAATGCAGGTGTGTACCTGTACATTTTCCGGCTGCAAAAATTTTGAAATGCCGACAGTCCGCGCTTGGATATGGTTAATAAGTTACTTTTCTGAATAGCTGAAAGCGTTTATCATCAGTTTTGTTGATAAATTAAGTAACTTATTTCGCTGCAAATCCTTAAGCTCGATTTACCAAATTTTTTATGCTGATAACATTTTTGAATAAGCTGTTGTCACAGGTAAATAAACAGTGAAGATACTGCCTTTCCCAACAGTCGATGAAACAGAGATATTCCCTTGATGGGCTTCAACAATTTGACGGGACAAATATAATCCTAAACCGTTCCCCCGACGTTGATGCTTGCCCTGTCGAAAGCGATCAAATAAGAGTAATTGTTCTTCTGGATTCATGCCAATACCTGTATCCTCTACTTCAATCGTTACCCCTTGAACAGTGGAATTGAGGCGAACTTCTACTGATCCAGCATCGCTGAAGCGAATGGCGTTACCAACTAAGTTAGTGAGAAGTCGGCGTAGTTCCAGGCGATCGCCTCTAACCCTAGCTAAAGAAGCTTCAGTACCCTTTGTCAAGACAGCTTTGAGAGTTAAATGTTTAACATTAGCCAAAGGCATTAGTTCTTGCACTACTTGCTGACATAATTCCCACAGGTCAACCACAAAGAAATCCAAAGTTTTGCCTCCAGCTTCATACTGGTAAACTTCTAACAAGGTATCGACCATTGACAACAAAGTTTGGTTACTCTGAGCCATTTGTTCTAAAGATTCACGCATTGCTGATAAGGTATTGCCAAAAACACCTCTTTGCAGCAACTTTAGGAATTGGTCAGCAGCTATCAACGGAGTTCGCAGATCGTGAGTAAGAGTATAGTTACCAAGCTGCTGAGGTAAATGATGGGAGATATTCGAGTAGCAATTATTGAAGACCACAGCTTAACGCGGATTGGAATGCGTAGTTCTCTCAACGAGCAAGAAGGTATTCAAGTCGTGGGTGACGAAGCTACAGCGGACAATGGGTTGAAACTGCTCCAAAGTACAAAACCAGACATAGCGATCGTTGATATTGGCTTGCCGGATAGGGACGGAATATGGCTGGTGCAGCAGTTTCGGGAATCTCTAGTGTCGGAAACAGCAGCGCAGACTAAAGTAATGATGCTCACTTCCTTTGCAAAAGAGCAGATGGTACTGGCAGCGTTTGCAGCCGGGGCAGACTCTTACTGTGTGAAAACAATTAAGTTCGAGTTGTTGCTGGAAGCGCTGCATATCACCCATGAAGGTCAGTCTTGGATTGATCCAGCGATCGCTCGTATTGTTCTCAAGCATACTCGTCAAGGAGCGGCGGCGGTAAAACCGAATGCTACTCAGACGGTAGCGATTTCTGCAATTGACCCAGAGCAAGCAAGCATTCTGCAAGCAGATCCATTGACAAATCGGGAACTGCAAGTCTTGGAGTTAATTGTCCAAGGCTATAGCAATAACGAGATTGCCCAGAAACTCTATCTCAGCCTGGGAAGTGTAAAAGTATATGTGCGTGGGGTTTTGAACAAGCTTTGTGCAAGCGATCGCACTCAAGCAGCTGTATTAGCGTTGCGGGCTGGTTTGCTTAATTGAAGTCACTGTACAGTTGCTTCTGTACAGCGCTTGGTTGTTAACTTGAGAGGGGAGCGATGTCTACGACGGTACGCCTACGCGCAGGATTGACCCAGGAGAATCGCCTGCATAATACTGACTTGCGTTGTATACAGGGATTTTCCGCTACCACTCTCTAAGTCGAAATAAGTAGCAAATCGTCGTAGTTTCCCCGCCGTCAATTGTAATAAATAATCAAATGCTTCCGCAGCAACTCGCTGGTTAATGCTCAAGGACTGGTTATTAAGCAAGGCCATTTGTTCACAGGACAAGTTGTTGTCTGCCAACTCTTCTGGTTGTGGAACCAGTAAGTCGGGTTGCTGTACAGTTGGCGCAGGTAAGCGAAAGCAGCCTAAAGCCTCGAAATGATAGTCATTGGGGTTAGTAGACAGATGAGAACCTAACAGTACCTGACCACTACGCTTGGAGTTACCGCAATCTAAATGCCAAATGTGAGGTGCAGGGCGATGAGTGTTGTGCTGAAGTACTTGGGTAATTGACTTTCGAGCTTTGGCATTATCTACGCAAGCAGTGACAATAATCAGGGTATTATAACTGGGGACAATCCATTCGGGTTGGAAAGGTTGAGCGATCGCTGTAACTTCCATCTTCCAAGCCAGGGAGTAGCGCAGCGCCAACGTTTTGGCTTTGTTGAGTCCGATTTCTGCATCACAGAAGCACTGGCGTAAAACGTTAGCTGACTCAACGCGATCTGGGTCAACAAAGTAAAGTTTCACCTGTTTACCTTGCTGAGAAAGAACTCTACCTAACCTAACCAAAGAAGGAGCCAACCAAGAACCAGTACCCCCGGATTTCTCACAAAGCTTGAAGAAATAGGGGTCAAAAACTGCCAAAATGTATATTGCAAAAGAATTCCAGCAGC
>NZ_NOLI01000145.1:0-19742 GCF_002245975.1 Nostoc sp. 'Peltigera membranacea cyanobiont' 213
TTTGGGTTATTGCGATCGCCTACGGCGGGGCGTAGCCCATCGCGGGTATCTTGCAACAGCACTTCGGCACGAGACTTAAGAATATCCGCAATTTGACTGAAGGCATAGAACATGACCGAATGGCACTAAGAAAAGCCGAAACACTTGCGGTTTAAGCAGTTTGCAATTGTTTTCGTAATTCATGCCGGGGTTTCGTCATCAAGGGGTAAACTTTGGGGCGACGTTTACGAACTCGTGGTTCACTACGACCTGGGCGTTCTGGAACAGCCTTGTGAGCAATAACTTTTAGTAAAGTATGATAAATTTGAAGACGTTTCGTTGAATGAGCAGCTAATAATTTGGGAATAAAGTTAATTAAATGGTGGCGAGTACCTTGCAAAGATAGGCGTAATGGAGGAGTGGTGTAAGTAGTTCCGGCATCCCACATCAAACTACGAAGTAGATTATAAGCTAGCAAAAAAACGTAAATTTCCTTGCGTACCATTGAGGGTGTTTTACATCGCAAAATATCCATACCCAAGGTAGTTTTTAAATGTCTTAAATCTATTTCAACATCCCAACGTTTACCGTAAAGTCCAACAATTTCGAGAGTAGAATAAGAAGATTTATCTAAAAGAGTAGTAATTAAGCTGACTTGTTGAGTGCGAAAGCCAGGAATAACAACGTAGTAGTAAACTTCCCGCACAGTGATGGAAGGAGGTAGAGCTAAAAATTCATCTTTATTCAATCCTTTTGGACAACTTTTAGGCTTATACCAAGTAACTAATTTGTCGCAATCTCCAATAATTTTGCCTTTGCTCATAGTCGTTGTGCGAGATTGATGCTTCCGAAATATAGCATCACAACCGAGTTTGGTAATCGTAACCATATCGGCATAAGCGCAAAAAGCTCTATCCCCTAAAAGTACATCATTGGGTTTGAGAAAACTGTACAACTTCCGAGCTAATTTAATATCATGAGTGTTCAAAACGTCTATGCAAAGTGCAGTAGCGGCTCCTGTAACTAAACTGAATATCACACCAATTTTAGCAATTGGGAAGCCACATCCAGGCTTTTGGCTACTGGGTTGAGGATATTCTTTTTGATTCTCTACAGTGTCAGGCATCGAGACAGTTGACCCATCTATTACTTTGACATTTCGACCACACCATAAATATTCTGTCGCTACTTTCTGTTCTAGGCTTTGTGCCGAGAAATTGAAAAGTTTTTCTAATAACTTTTCTGGAAGCCTTGCCCTAGCTTGGCAGTAGGCACTCGTATCTGTTGAAGGAACTTCTACTTCTTCACCAGCCTTTAGGTGCAATTATTTTACTCACAGCATTATTACAAGTTTTATCAGTATCCAGCACTTGTGATAAAAATGCCCATAAAGTTATTAATGGGTCAAATAACCGCTTTTTGTATTTAATTTTTAGCTCCGATATTGCAAGTCTTATCACAGACTCTGGCAATACCCGGATTTCTCACTTGTGAGAAATCCGGGAGAAGAAACTGTTGGTAGACATCCACTGAACTTTTACGAGTCTCCGTCGTGGTTTACTACTGAGTTATTACGTCATGTCAGATTGTCTGGTGTCATTGGTGAGCCGTGTGTGGGGCATGGAGCAATCGCATCATTACTCAGAGTGTGGCCCTACACCAAGCAAATGTGGACGAACGATATTGATCTACATCTTGCGGCTGATTACCAAATGGATGCAACACTATCCGAGTCATGGGCTAAGTTTCCCGATTGTGACTGCACTAACCCACCATACGCGGAATTTGCTGCACCAATTATCAAGAATGCCTACCAGAAAGCTCGTGTAGGTGTTGCCGCATTCCTATTAACCAGCTTTCTCGAACCCTGTGATGATCGGGCGGATTTTTTACAGCAGCACCCGCCGTCACTTGTACTGATTCTGCCTCGTTTTTGTTTTCGCAAGGACAAGAAAGGTAAACGCTGGGCTACCGATAACATAACCATCTCGTGCTTTGTGTGGGATAAACGCGCAACAGGGCAGCAAATTATTATTCGTCCCAAGTCGGCGATCGCTGGGTTTTACAAGAACCCTGAGCAGGCGATTTCACAAGAACGGGCAGAAGAAATTACTCAAGCGATCGCCAAAGGAGAATTATGCAACAACTAACTTTATTTCCCGAATCTGCTCCTACTTTACCAGTCAACTATTATCCAGAATTTTTGAACAAGGAAGAAGCCGACGAACTCTACCAACATTGCCAAGAACTGCAATGGAAACAAAATCAAATCAGGATGCTGGGTAAAACGATGCCTGTGCCTCGCCTAGAGTGCATTTATGGCGATGAAGGTTGTGATTACCTCTACTCCAAGAGCGTACTACTTAAACCACTGCCTTGGACTTTAGCGCTAGCCCAACTGCGAGATAGGATTACTGCTGCTACTGGCTACAGCTTCCGTATTGTCATCGCCAATCAGTACAGGAGCGGACAAGACAGTATCGGCTGGCACTCTGACAGCGAGCCATCGATGGGATTTAACCCTGCGATTGCATCAGTCAGCCTGGGTTCATGCCGCAAATTCCAGATCAAACCCATTGGTGGCAGACCAACGGATTTCTGGCTGGAACACGGCAGTTTACTCGTGATGCACCCAGGCTGTCAGTCTACACATCTTCACCAAGTTCCCAAGACCAACAAAGTGGTTAGCACACGTATTAATCTCACGTTTCGACCGCATACAGGGAGAAGGATCTGAAGAAGGCAGCTTGTTTTGAGTTTCAATCCAATTTTCCAAAATGGTGTATTATATTCTCGCTTAGTTCAGATGTACTATTGTGTCTGTTTTAAAGCCAATCACTCCAACTAACAAGATATTTCTCATCTGACGGCTCAACTAAAAACAACAGTCCTTTAACCCGTGTCTGCGTAACAAACCTTAAAAGCGGTATGACCATATACCGCAAAATTCCCATGCGTCAAAATATTGGAGGGAATATGACATTTTTACCGACCGATTTTCAAGCCAAGCACCTACAAGAGTGGCTCAGTAGCGGGGTTGATGAAGAAATCATTGCTCTGAATGTGCGTTCGCTGTCTGGGACTTTACCCTACGAATATCTGCTCTACAGTCTCAAAATCTCTCGTCGCAACGATGGACGACTGCGCGATCGCGATTTGAAAAAATACCAGCACATTGAATTAGGCGGCTGGTGGTGCAATGGCGTTGACCCCCTCAACAACTACGTGCTGATGATGTGGGGCTGCTTCAAACCCGACTTTCCCAGACGTGATCGCCAGAAAATTCACAAGTTCATCAAGTACGAGCATCCTTACAGAGAAGAGACACGCGCTTTCTTCCTCTTAGTACCAAATCGCATCTGGGTGAAAGTCTCCCTACGTAGCGGTATTCCCATTACTGAAGAAGACCTACAGCATCCTGGCGGTTTCTGGCATTGGGTTTGGCAGCATAATGTGCCAGTGACAATTGTAGAAGGGGTCAAGAAAGCGGGGGCATTATTGACTGCTGGTTATGCTGCGATCGCAATTCCTGGTGTTAACGCTGGATACCGCACACCCCATGATGAGTACGGTACTGCTATTGGTAAGCCAAACCTCATCCCCGACTTGAAACATTTCGCAACACAGGGGAGGCAGGTTAACATTTGTTTTGACCAGGACAATAAACCTGAGACAGTCCAGCGAGTCATAACTGCTATCAGTCGCATGGGACGGCTGCTGGTAAATGAAGGCTGTTCCCTGCGGGTGATAGATTTACCGCTAGGGGCAGAGAAAGGGGTTGATGATTTTATCGTTGCGAAGGGGAAGGAAGCCTTTGACGCACTTTACAATACAGCCGTTGCACTGGAGTTGTGGGAGATTAAGCTGTTTACTTTGCTGACTTACCCGCCTGCGATCGCTCTCAACCAAAGATTCTTGGGCCAGCTTCTCGTCCCCGAAGGTGAAAAGCTGATTATCCTCAAAGCTCCCAAAGGCACTGGTAAAACCGAATGGCTGGCAAGTGAGGTGGCAAAAGCACACGACCAAGAAAGACGGGTATTAATTATCACCCATCGCGTTCAATTGGGAGAGGCACTGTGTAATCGATTTGGTGTTAACTATGTTACCGAAGTCCGCACGAATGAAACAGGGACATTGTTGGGATATGGGGTGTGTGTTGATTCGCTACATCAGGAGAGCCAAGCCCGATTCAACCCTAACGACTGGGCAAATGATGTCATAATTATTGATGAATGTGACCAAGTTTTCTGGCACTTGGGGTAAGCGTGGTTCTGTCATCAACGTCGAAATGCGGCGCTATCGAGAGTCTGTGCTTGCGGGATTAGTCGAGGATGGTTATATCGTTATTGATACTGACGATGTTGATGATGATGAAAGTGGCGCAGTAATCGAGTCGGTTAAAGCCGCATCTGTTGAATTGTATACTGCGGAGTGTAAAGCGATCGCGGATTCTCCAACCATCTCTGATCCCCAACTCAAGAAGCTGCAAGACACAAGGGCGAAAACCAAAACTGAACGACACCAGCAACGCAAGGCTGAATTATCCCGTCGCTACGAAGTTGACGTGACCCCTAATTTGGTGGAGAAGGATGACGACGGCTGGTATCCTCAACTGCGGATGCACTATTATTTGACGCTGGGACGAGAGTTTCTGACAAACCGTGATGCGAAACGAGCAAAAGCGCAGTTAGAGGCTGGGGAGAATTCGGTTTGGAAACCAGATTTTAACAGGGGGCAGATGTTACCTGCTGTGTTGTTGTTAGAAGAACTGAATCTGTTGCAGTTGCTCACGCCTGGGGAGCAACTGCGTTCTTCTGACGAGGCGATGCAGGAGTTTAAAGCGCTGGCTGTAAAGCATCGGCACGTTATCAAAAATTACCTTCACGTGACTATCTCAGAAAAACTGACTTCCATAGCGATCGCACAGAAACTACTTGCCAAGATTGATTTGAAGTTGAACTACGTTGGTCGGTTGGGTAAGCGTGAAAATCGGGAGTGCGTTTATCGGTTTGTTGCACCTGATGATGAGCGTAATTCAATTTTTGGGCAGTGGTTAAATCGAGATGAACTGTTTCTTAGTGAGTCGGTGTCAGTCAGTAATAAAATAAGTACAACTACACCAGTAACTGACACAACATCACTATCCATATCGCACAATACTGAAGTGGTGTCAGGCACTAATAATATAGTCTTTGCAACACCACTCAGTGATACGACACCACATACCCCAGAAAATATCGCGATTCTTGAATGGAAGGCGCTGATGCTGAAAATGCAGCTTGGGCTAAATAGCGCTGGCTCGTTCTACAGCGAGTTAATCTCCAAGGTTGGCTTGGCTCGGCTGTTGACGTTGCTGATAGTGAGCCTTACTGGAATGGATACCTGGGGCAGTGGCAAGTTTGGGTTAACTTTGGAGGTGGGTGTACGTCTGTGGTCTGTGATTGGTTGGTGGCGGTGTAGGTCACATCCTCACAAAGCTCCCAATTAATTACAGGGATGATCGCTGCATTGGTTAGGAATTTATCAACCCTGCTTGCTGCAAGGGGTTTAATGTCATGAAACCTTAAAATGAGAATTGGCGATCGCTAGATATTGACCACTAGCAACATTATTTATAAATTTTGTCAAAGTAGATTTTAGAAATCAAAAATATCCTTCATACTTTAAAACAGTAATCCTACGTAAAATTTAAGGAAGGGATGGCAATGACATCTCTATTACAGCGACTAAGTGCAGAACGAAATCGCAGATTTGTAGGACGTGAGCGGGAAGTGGAGCTATTTCTTGATGCGATCGCATCAAGAGAATTACCTTTTCACATTTTGCACGTCTTTGGCCCTGGCGGTGTGGGCAAGACAACCCTCATGCAGCAGTTTTTACGGTTTTGTGAACGGTCAAAAATCTCAACTATCTACGTAGAAGGACGTAATATAGAAGCCGCGCCAGAATCTTTTCTTAGCACGTTGCATTCGTTGATGGCATTGAATGAATCAGATTCGCCTCTGGATGTGCTAGCGCAAAGAGAAGAACGTAATGTAATTTTAATTGATACTTATGAAGCTATTACCCAGTTAGATGAATGGCTGCGGGAAGTATTCTTACCCCATTTGTCTGTTAATACCTTAATTGTGATTGCTGGACGCAATCCCCCTTCATCTGGTTGGTGTAGCGATCCAGGTTGGCAAGCTTTGATGCAGACTTTGCCCCTACGCAACCTGACACCAGAAGAAAGTCAAACTTATCTCACCACACGAGATATTCCCACTACACAACACCAGGCGATTCTAGAATTTACCCACGGACATCCTCTAGCATTATCTTTGGTTGCTGAGGTATTTGCTCAGGGAAAAGAAATCTCTTTTCAAGCAGAATCTGCTCCCAATGTTGTTAAAACACTGTTGTCAAGATTCATCAAAGAAGTACCAACACCCCTACACCGTATGGCTTTAGAAGCTTGTGCAACGATCCGGCTGACTACCGAAGCCGCACTAAATCAAATATTGGCTGTGCCTGAAAATACTTTGGCTGGTGAAGCTCACTCTTTAGGGGAAATACTTGATGTTCACGATTTATTTGAGTGGTTGCGCGGACTGTCGTTTATCGAATCAGGGCAATTGGGTTTATTTCCCCACGATTTAGCACGCGAAGTTTTAATTGCTGACTTGCGTTGGCGTAATTCGGAATTATACACGGAATTACACCACCGAGCGCGTCAATATTATACTAAACGACTAGGACAAACCCAAGGGCAAGAAAAGCATCGAGTGCTACTTGATTATGTTTTTTTGCATCGGGATAACTCGGCGATTCGATCCTGTTTCACCTGGGGTGAGCAAAGTAGTTTATTGACAGACTCACTACGGGAAACTGACAAAACCGCACTGCGGGGGATGGTGGCAGAATACGAAGGCGAAGAATCAGCAAAAATAGCAGACCACTGGTTGCAGCGCCAACCGAGGAATGTAGTAGTATTTCGTGACTTGCACTCCGAACCTGCGGGATTTGCAATGATGGTGGCATTGCAGACAGCAACTGTTGAAGATTTGATTGCAGATCCGGGCGCTCTTGCATCTTGGCAATATCTCCAAACCCATGCACCATTACGCCCTAGCGAAGGCGCAACTATTTTCCGCTTCTGGATGGCGCGGGACACTTATCAAGCTGTTTCCCCTACCCAAAGTCTAATTTTCATTAATTTTGTGCAGTATTTTCAGAAAACACCGGGGTTAGCATACACCTTTCTACCTTGTGCCCAAGCAGATAGTTGGACAGCAATGTTAAACTACTTCGACTTAACACGACTTTGTGAAACCGATTTTACAGTTGAGGGAAGACACTATGGTGTTTATGGGCATGACTGGCGAATTGTCTCACCTGCCGCATGGAAGGAAATTTTGGCCCGAAAAGAGGTTACAACTGCCGGAGAATCTGTAGACAATACTCCAGTTGGTGAACCTCTGTTAGTTCTTAGTCAGCCAGAATTTGTGGAGGCGGTGCAGAATGCGTTACGTAACTTTAGTTGTCCTGATGCATTACAGAATAATCCATTAGTGCGATCGCGGAGCGTGTACGAAGTACTCTCGCAAAGCGTGTCAGAACAAGTTGCCACAAAAGCAAGTATGAGCGAGAGTCCAAAGGAAACGCAACTCTCCGACGAGAAGCCGCACTTTGTTCACCGACGCGATGCCTGGGATGGACAAAGCCAACGCGTTAAAGTTTTACAAAATCTGGTGAAACAAGCAGTTGAATCCTTGCAATCATCCCCGCGTGATGAAAAACTCTACCGCGCTGTTTATCGAACTTATTTAAATCCCGCCGCCACGCAAGAACAAGCAGCTGAATTACTAGATTTGCCTTTCAGTACGTATCGCCGTCATCTAAAAGCTGGGATGACAAGAGTTACAGATATTTTATGGCAAAGAGAAATTAGCTAATCAGCGAAAATTACGAGGGCGGAGTGGAAAATAATTTCGTGAGGGAGGATTTCAAAGACTCAAATTCAGCCAAAAAAGTTTTTCAGCCTGTGACAAGCTAATTTCAAAGTAGCCGATTATGCACAAAGCAGTTATTAAAGAAATGAAGATAAATCGTTTCATATTTTCCTCAAAATAAGATTTTATGACAAACTCATCATATACAACTAGCAATGAATTCAGATAAACTAAGACTATCTTTAGTTATGACTAGTTTTGGAATTTTAGATTCAACCATTAACAGATGATTGTCCGTTAAGTTAATACCAATTATCCATCAATATGCACTTAATATTTATTCAACAAACTCTAAAATACGCAAAAAAAGAAATTAGTTATTAAGTGCAAGTTTACAGAGAATTGGTATAAGTAATAAATTTGGGTGATTCCTTCGGAGGTTAGTTAACAGATTTTAGCTTTTTTAGTTTGCGCTTTAGTATCAAAGTGCTACCAATAATCCCAAAGACTACTGTGCTGGCGATTGAAGAAGGTTCGGGGACAAGTGTAATATTGCCAGGGCCTGTGATGGTATTGGTAAAAGTACCAAAACTGTTATTGCTATTGTCAAATCCAGTAGTGACTAAAAAATATTGATTATTGGCAGTTAAGCTCAAGCCACTAAAACCAGATGTGCCTTCATCTGGAAAAGGATCATTCCCACTGAGTAAATTAACTAATGGGGTAATTGGGTTGAAGCTGTTTTGGTACAAGAACTGGATGCCCAGGAAAGCTTGAGAACCTACAACATCATAAGAGCCTGTAGTATCAACAAAGAAAGGCTGGCTGTAATAAGGGACGGCGGTGCCATTACTAGAAAGTGATGTGGGTGGGTTAGTACCACCTTCAAACCCTTCCGTTTGCGGACGGTTAAAAGTTGGTGCGTTTGTTGTATCACCAGAATATGATATGGTGGATGCCTGAGATGGCAAAATAAAACTTACAGATAGAGCTATGGCTACGCCCAACCCAGGCATCGCAGCAGAGGCAATAGGGATTGAACGTAAGAGCGATTTTTGCCAAAAATTAAATGAATACTTACTCAAACTCTTAAGCTTGGCTATTTTGGAAAACTTGGTAGAGCGATGAGATAGATTGTTTTCTGAGACGATGGATTCTTTAATTGCCTGAGACATATAGTTGTTCTAGGTTATTTTTACAAAACTGAGTGCTTTGTATGATTGCACTTTCATCTAGTTCCAGGGATGAGCAAGCAAAGCCTGTGAAGTAATACCTAAGCCAATTAGGGTAATACATAAGGCACTTGCTACGGGTAACATCTTGATCCTGGGGATCTGGAGTGGCAAATGCTCAAACCGATTTTTGGCGTAGACTAGCATTAAGCCGATTCCAGTTAGCACTGCTGCTAGACCTAAGCTAAAGGCAGACACTAGCGCTAGTCCAAAGCTAACTCGTCCCATTGCGATCGCACTCAGCAACACTACTAAGGCTGAAGGACAAGGTAACAAGCCGCCCGATATTCCCAGCGCTAGTAGGCTAGACCACTTCATGGAACTTACATCACCGTGAGACGGTAGATGCGAATGCTCGTGGTGATGATGGTGATGATGGTGGTCGTGGCTGTGTTGATGGTTTTCATGCTCATGGTCGTGTGAATGACCTTGTAATCGACTGATGAACAAATTTAAACCAATTCCCATTACTAGCAGACCAGAGATTACACTTAGCCAAGGGTATAATTGTTCAGTCAGCACAAACTGAGACGTGCCAAGTGTTACCAGCCCTAAAAGAAATATGCTAGCTGTATGAGTAACCGTCACAGTCAACCCCAGGAATAGAGCGTGTTTGGCATTACTACGGGAACCCACTAGATAAGCACCGACTATCGTTTTCCCATGACCAGGGGACAGGGCGTGTAAACCACCCCATAAAAAAGCGATCGCTAGAGCTATTAAGATAGTCAGGAAATTATGATTTTCCTGGGTAATTAGGCTAGTGAAGATATCGTTGCTTCTTCCTGTCAAAGCATTATCTAAACGGCTGGATGATTTAACTTCCGGTGGAGGCGCTTGTTCGCTCGATGTCAGAGACGGATTGAGTTTAAAGTCAATCCGATGTTGGTCGAGAGGACTGCTAAGTAACTCAGTGGGGTAATCTCTCAAGCGGTTGGTGATACTGTTAGAGGTGAAACTACCTTGAATGGTCACGCCATTTGCAGCCACAGTAATTTCACGCCAGCCCAAGCGCTGCGGGTAGAACTTGTCTTCAAATTCTATTAACTGATTCGCGCCGACTAACTCCATTGATCCCTGAAAATTACAACTCAGCCGCAGTGTAGATAATCCTCCGACACCTGGAGGAAATTCGACTGTTGATTTTACCAAAGACAGTGCTTGCACATGTTTATCGATCAACAGTTCCAGATGTGAGTTGACTTCCTGGCATTTTTGTTCGGGGTATTGAACTGTCTCTACAGGTTCAGCTTTGCGATCGCGATTAGTATCTAAGTGATTAATTTCCTGAAAAGCCGGAATCTCTGCCATGTCTAGAACATAATCAATCCCCACCCCATCGGTTGCTACCTGCACTCCTGCGTAGTGATTGATGGTAAAATTGCCTAAAGGATGGGCATCCGCCTCCGGCATCCAAAATAAACATACTACGATGATTGCAGTATTCCAAGCCAAGTAATGTAGCAGCTTTTTCATAAAGAACTCCCTATAGTGTTAGGAGTGGGAAAAGAGACAGAGGATACTAAGTTAGCCAAGACTTGACGAGCTTGATCGGCATACTTGTGATGAAATTGAGGATTGAGGCTAACAGCTTGAGTTAGTCGCTTTATTGCTTCCTCACGATTACCTAAGTGAAACGCAATCATGCCAGTATGAAATTGCAGCAAAGCATCCTCTGTCCCAAAACGAGTTGCTCGTTGTGCTGCCTTTTGCGCTTCTTGCCATTGCCCATTAGCCGCAGCTGCCCAAGCTAAAGTATCAAGAGCATATACATCGTCTCGCACTGCTACTTCACTACGGGCAATTTGTAGCGCCTCTGGTAAGTGGATTCCATGTTCAGTGTAGTAGACAGCCATTGCGCGATCGTAGATTCCTTTAACCTTGCTCAGGTAAGCGACTACCCCAATTAAATCTTCAGTTTCAGCTGCGCCTTCCCGATCTCCCAGAGCTACTTGAGCATCAGCCTTATACCCCAGCGTTTCTACCAATGGCATCAGTTCTATACCCTGGTTGGCGATATTTAGAACATCCTGCCAGCGATGCTGTGCCGCATAAAGGCGGGCTAGTCCTGTAAACGCAGCTATATGCCGTGGAAAGAGGTCAAAAGCTTCCCGATATCGCTGCTCAGACAGGGCAAAATCGCCGGCTGCAAAAGCCAGATCCCCAGTCCGCACATGAAACCAAGCACGAGTTTCGGCACTTGTTGTATAGAAAGAATCCATCTCCTGCATAGCCTCATCTAGCAGTTGCCGTGCGGAGGCTAGATTGCCAGTTAACTCTAAGTAACGAGCTAAAACCGCGTTATGACCAGAGTTCGATTCTTCCTGTGCAAGGTTCTGCAATAGTTGATGAGTTGTTTCATAATCACCCAACTCCATCTGAATCGATGCCAAGAGCGAGACAATATTGGGATTATCAAGAGATGAATTATTTAACACATTTAAAGCTTCTCGAAACTGATGTTGAGATAGTAAAGCTGATGCTAGGAGCATGGAAGAAACCTGATTATGGCGCGGCTGTAGTGCCAGGGATCTACGTGCCGCTTGTTCTGCTCGTAACACATCGTCTATATCTGCAATTTCTCGAAAGCGCCTCAAATATTGATCGGCTAACAGACGTAAAAATATTGAGGAATCGGGAGATTGGGCAACTTTCTCTTCATAGACGCTGATAATATGCGATCGCTCTAAATAATCAGGGAAGACTAAATCTGACTGCTGAACTGGTAATATCTGCTTTGAATTAACAGTCAGCAGTTGCACAGCAGAGGAATATGTGCCTAACTTACCATTGGTGTAGCCTAAACTTAGCGCTTGTGTATCACAGGGTCTTAGTAAAACCAGTAGGCTAGTCAGCACTAACACCCATAGTATTTTTAGATGCATAAACCTTACAAAGGATTACCTAAATAAGGGAACTCAGAAAGAAAGTTAGCATTATTAGGCGCAACATTATCGCTAGTCAGCCCCGGAATTTGGCCTGTAGAAATGCCTGTAACTGCATTACCAAAGACAACAGATGCAGTCACATCAATTACGTCATCTTTTGGTCTTCTACCACCAAAATTTTTGCCTAACTGAGTCCCAAAATAACTACCGCTAGGTTTAGAAAGGTCAGCTTGGATAACATCAGGAATCGCCACTGAGATCGCTGCATCGGCTATACCTTGAGGTCTACCGATCGCTTTCACAAAGGCTTGAATGAATTGGGATTGATTGCTAGCGTCTTTTGTTGGTGTCTGAAGATTACTATTATTATGAGCTTTAAAGTCCATAAAAAGTTCATTCAGGGCTGGAACTGCTAACCGCTCAATCTGAGCAAAATGCCCATTTCTGAGTCTAGGAGTTTTAACACTAGTTGTCATCCAAGCACCAATCTTGCCTTTACCAAGCAGTTTCCTGGGTAGCTCGACAATAATTGAGTGGACATTGAATGGGGCTAGGGTGTCTTTTGCTTGTCCAGGTGGTCTAAAGGAAAGAACTTGGAAGGAAGGACTCGGATTAGGCTGAAGGCTATAGTTCCGATCCGGGATGATTTTAAAGAACTGTTCCAAATCGAAAAAGAACGGGTCTTTGCGTGTCCCAACAAAGAACTTCATGCCGTTATATGCGGCGAATGTTTGGTTGAGTTGCCCTGTCCAACTCACTGGGAGTAAAGCTGACTCTGTTCCTACTTTGGTTGGACGACATGGGCCGCGCACTGTGACAGTTTGGTGTGAGCCTTTACCATTTATATTGAATTGGAGTACGACATCTTC
Source organism: Nostoc sp. 'Peltigera membranacea cyanobiont' 213 (assembly GCF_002245975.1). Taxonomy (NCBI): domain Bacteria; kingdom Bacillati; phylum Cyanobacteriota; class Cyanophyceae; order Nostocales; family Nostocaceae; genus Nostoc; species Nostoc sp. 'Peltigera membranacea cyanobiont' 213. The sequence continues at coordinate 12,900 of NZ_NOLI01000145.1, forward strand.
AATACTGTCGCCAGTGTTATCAATCTTGAACTGATAAAGAACATTTGGATCGAATGGTCTTTTTTCACCAGAAACTATCAGAGGGTCGAAATCCATCACTAAGACAACATTTTTGGGGTCTGTGGGACTCTCAAACACAAACAAATCTGTGAGATCCGCAGCAGTCAGCTTAGTGGCAAGAAAAGTTGTGTCCTGATGGTCTGAAGCCAAAGCTTTAGGAGTTGCATAGGTTAGCACTACCAGCAAAATAGCGACAAATGCCACTATGGGACGAAAAAAACGAGTAGCTTTTGTCCAATATAGCGATCGCTTGACACAAAAAAATACCATATTTTGGACTGCTTTATCTATGAGTAACCTGCTTTCAGTTGGTATAAAAGAGGTGATACTCCGAGCATTTATTCTCATAGTTGCCCTTCTTGAGGTGTTTAGCCTCTACTGTTGGTGTGAAAATAGCAAGTTGATTTGGATTTCAAAAAAGACTGGGGCTATTACCGAAGTGCTTCACAGCTTATTTGCTCTTACTACTCACTTTCCAGACCAAAACTTGCTCATTTCTTGCTCACTTTTCTAATTTCCAGATTTAGTAGCTTTTAGCACTACATTTGTAATACATACCAGTTTTACTGGATATGTTGTTCGACCCGACGCTAAATAGTGGCGACAGTGCTTCGCAAGACGTAGAAACGTTGAATGCCCGTCGCATCAAGGAAAAGATTCTCCAGAAGAATGAAATGACTGCCTTTCTCATCCGCATTGACAGAGAGACAGGCAGACGTGGTGCAGAGAAGGACTGGGCATTGGATGCCTCTTGCCAAATTGAAGCACAGCGCAATTGGTCGATCAATAATCTTCGGGCTGATTTGCGTTAGCGAAGCTTAACGAAGTTATCGCTACTTCTTGAAATGGGCAATACGATTGTCCCTATGGGCAACGGTGGTGATGAAAGTGCTTCTCGCTGGATGAAAGCGGCGGGTATTGCCATCGATGAGGAGCATTATGTTTCAGTCACCTGTAATCGACAGATAGACAAATCTTTTGAATGGGTGAATGTATGAATGCGTGACTGAATATCTTATAATTAAGATGAATATTCAACATTTATTGCATCTCGATTTCTACCTGTAATTAAAAGTTATCTAATTATGCCAGAATTTGTTTACACAACCCTAAAAGGTACGACTAGAATAGCCTTTTATAGCGAAGTGGATCAGGACTTAGTTGATAATTTTAGATGGCGAGTTGATAGTGATGGTTATCTGCGGAGAAATAGTCCGCGAGATCAGCAGGGAAAACAACAAACTATTTTCTTTCACAAATTAGTGGCTCAAAGAATGGGGCTAGATATGTCCCTTGAAATTCACCACTTCAACAGCAACACTTTTGATCATCGACGCGAAAACCTCAAAGCATCGACCCGTCAACAAATTCAAATGAATCGAGGCAAGCACTGTAATAATAAGTCTGGCTTTAAGGGAGTAGTAGTGTGTAATGGATGGCGTGGGAAATTTCGAGCGCAAACCACAGTCAATAGTCAACCAATAACCATTGGTTATTTTGACAACCCTGAAGATGCTTATCAGGCGTATTGCGATTATGTCCAACCCATACATGGGGAATTTTTTAAAAGAGCTTAGTCGCCCTCTCCCATGCCCCTCTGCCCATCGGTGAGAGGTTAAGATAGTCTTACTTTCTCATCATATCTGCTATATCTACCCTACCGCAGTACTGCCGTGGTCAAGGGAGTCACAGGCTCGGATACAGGTGTACGTCCTTGAACCATTGATAATTTGACCGTTGACAGGTGTGGCAAAACATGATTTCCAAACAGTTCGCACTCTTCAATCAGAGGATAGCCTGACAAGATGAACGCCCTGATTCCCATATCCATATAACGATTTATCTTCCAGAGAATTTGCTCTGGTGTACCAACCAATGCTGCCCCACAGCCAGATCGCGCCCGACCAATACCACCCCACAACAGAGGCTCTAAGTAATCCGATGTGGATTTTGCTCGGATCTCATCTTGGCGTAAAACACCCAAAGATTTGTGGTCTTGTGTACGTTCTTTAAGGTTGAAGCCAGCTGGATCAAATTTTGACATAATACTCTGTGCCCAGGCGTGCGCTTCTTCTTGGGTTGAACGCACAATAACATGAACACGGAAACCAAAGTCAATCTGGCGACCATATTTGGCTGCTCTAAAACTCATGTCCTGCATAGTTGCGTAAATGCTTTCTTCTGGTTCCGGCCACATCAGGTACACATCGCAATATTTGGCACACACTTCTTTTGAACCCTCTGAAATCCCACCAAAATATAGCAGTGGCCCCCCATTTTGCTGATAGGGCTTCACTGGGTCTGTGGTATCAAGTTTGACCTGATAGATTTCACCTTCAAAATCAATACTTTCCTTATTCCAAGCTTGTTTGAGGATTTCAATAGTTTCGCAGCATCGTTTGTAACGCAGTTCAGGACTTTCTATTACACCAGGCAGATTGGAATTAATAATATTGATAGTCAATCGACCTTTAAGAATATGATCCAGCGTAGCGATATGACGCGCCAGCATGGTCGGGAAAATTTCGCCTGTCCGCAAAGCCGTCAGCATATTGATGCTTTCGGTTTGCGGGCCCATAGCAGAGGCAAAGGGAATCACTTTCTGCCCAACCAGGTATGAGGTCGGCAGCAGTATATTACCAAAGCCCATTCGCTCGGCGGTCAGCATGATCTTTCGGCAGTGTTCATAGTTGCTCCGGCGTTTTTCGTCTAGTACACCTAAATATTGTGTATCACCCCCACAAAGGTCGTCAAACCAGGCAACTTCAGCGTTTCGTAATCGTGTTCGGTGAGCAACAGATTTTAAAGGTTCGGTGAGCATTGGTTTGTGATTTTCATCTCAATAGACTTGTCCAACTTATCGTGTTTCATACCCAAAAAGGGTATCCACTAAGGTATGCTTTAGTTGTACCGCCCACAATATACCGGGCTTGTACCGAAAATCCTTTTTCTTCTTTGCTCCTGTGCCCCGGAAGCAATTTGCTAAGAGACAGAAACGACAATTCATTAGACAGCTACGAATGCGATCGCTCCCACCACTCACTGAACATATCGCAATCAATCCTCCTTTCATTCTCAGGAGCTTGAAAGTCTTTCTCCACAAGCCTTGTTGGGGCTGAAGCGGAAAACGCACCTTGGACTCAACAGCGCTGGTCAGTTGGTCAGTTCTACCAACACTTAGTCTCCAACGAAGGCGAGGCTGTTGGCGTTGCTGATAGTCAGCCTTACTGGAACGCATACCTGGGGCAGTGGCAAGTTTGGGTTAAGTTTGCAGATGAGTGTAGGTCTGTGGTGTGCGATTGGTTGGTGGCGGTGTAGGTCAAAGTAGTTCACTGTTCCCTAAAAACTGTTATTGTGAGTCGGTTATTTTACACTTTCCCAGTTTGGAGCAAATAATCTCTATTGCCAAGCCATTGAAAAAGACAATTTTGTGTTCGTTCTCTTCTGAGTCGCTTAAAGTAACGGGAACAAGTTTGTCTTAACCCAAGATTGAACCGGAATCAAGTTCCCACTGATGTTTGAGCAATTCTTGGTAAGTCGTTTCCCTTATCATCATTTGCTTATAGAGCATCAGCAAAAATTCTTGAGCTTGTTCATGGGACATGTGCTGCACTTGATCAGAGAAAGTTCTAAGGCTAAATTCTTGTTCTAAAGATAATTCAATGGGTTGATTCATCACTTTTATTACCTACTCTTTTATTTGGGTTTGCTTAATATAAGCAAACATTTCTTTATATAAATAAATGTTACGATGCCTTTACAAAAATCGAAGGGGTGTAAACCGTACCGACGTAGGTTAGAAATGCCGTATCTGCTGCTGAAAACCTTGATATCAATCCATTGTGGCAACCCCAGTAAAAACTTAAGTTCTAAAGTTTTTTACTAAGAGGTTTTTAAAAGCATTTTTCGCCTCTGCTTGCGGCTGGCGAGCTAGATATTTACCACTACCAACCTTTTTATGGCGGTGGATGCAGTCCCCCCGAGGTTAGAAGGCGACGCAAGTTAACAACTCTAACCCGAATTAATGCTCCGTCCACACCCACCTTTAATGAAAGTGGAGATAATAATTGGGGGGGTATGGACACCGATGCAGAACTCAGTGATTCTTGGTGGAAGCGAGTTAAATATTATGCTCAGTTACCCGCATTTCTCACAAGCTTGAAATGCAGAGGTGCAAGGGAGCAGGGGAGCAGAGGAGAGTTCAATATGCCTTGTTCAATCCCCTCTGCCCCTCTGCCCTATCAAACACCTGAAGCTTGTGATAAATGCAGGTTTAGCGGGTCTGTTCAGCGCCAACGTCGAAGCGATCAAGCATCATCACCTTGTCCCAGGCTGCAACGAAGTCCTTGACCATCCTCTCGTGACCGTCATCAGCGCCATAGACTTCAGCAATCTGACGCAGTTCCGCGTTCGAGCCGAAGATGAGATCGCATCGGGTTGCGGTGAACTTCGCTGCACCGGTTTCGCGATCGCAGATGTCAAAAAGCATCTCGCGATTGTCAACAGGCTTCCACTCGTAGTCCATACTGGTCAGGACACGGAAAAAGTCATTGGTCAAGACCCCCGGACGGTCAGTGAAGCTACCATGCTTTGAACGATCCCAATTCTGATCGAGCGCGCGAAGTCCGCCGACAAGAACCGTCCATTCAGGCGCGGTCAGCGTGAGGAGCTGCGCTCGATCTAGGAAGATACGCTCCGGCTTCACCTTGTAGCCAACAGCCTCATTGTGATAGTTTCTGAAACCATCCGAAACTGGCTTCAGCCAATTAAACATTTCAACATCTGTCAGCTCCTGAGTCGTATCCATCCGACCCGGAGTAAACGGCACGGCAACAGAAAACCCAGCGTCTTGTGCAGCCTTCTCGATCGCAGCACAACCACCGAGGACGATAAGATCCGCCATCGAGATTTTTTTGTTGCCCGACTGAGCGCCTTTAAAGTCCGCCTGAATGCGATCGAGGGTCGATAGCACCTCGCCGAGTTCCTGCGGGCGGTTCATTTCCCAGTCTTTCTGGGGATTGAGGCGAACGCGCGCCCCATTTGCGCCGCCGCGCTTGTCGGAATGGCGGTGACTCGATGCCGCTGCCCAAGCGGCTGACACGAGCGCCGAAACAGAGAGTCCACTCGCTAAAATCTGATCCTTGAGAAAATTGATATCGGCGGCATCAACGACATCATGATCCAGTGCCGGAATTGGATCTTGCCAGATCAGATCTTCCTCTGGGATTTCCGGACCTAGATAGCGCGTTTTCGGACCCATGTCTCGATGGATCAGCTTATACCAAGCGCGCGCGAACGCATCGCTGAAGTAATCGAAGTCACCCAAGAAGTGCTGACAGATTTCGTGATAGACCGGATCGACCTTCAAGGCAATGTCCGAAGTCATCATCATTAACGGGTGCTCAACGCTCGGTTGATGGGCATCCGGTGTCTTTGGCGCATCAGGATTGCTCGGCTTCCACTGAATGGCACCTGCTGGACTCTTTGTCTGTTCCCAATCGTATTTAAAAAGATTTGTTAAGTAACTGTTGTCCCACTGGGTTGGATTTGGAGTCCACGATCCTTCGATCCCGTTCGTCATTGTATATTCGGCAAACCCAGTGCCTTCAGGGTTCTGCCACCCCAAACCCATCGCCTGAATCGGCGCGGCTTCCGGGGCTGGACCAATCTTGTCAGGCGAAACCATGCCATGACTTTTGCCAAAGGCATGACCCCCTGCAATCAGCGCGACAGTTTCTTCGTCATTCATGCCCATCCGCGCAAACGTCTCGCGAATGTCTCGCGCCGAGCCATAGGGGTCGCCGTCAGCGTTTGGACCCTCTGGATTGACGTAAATTAGCGCTTGGTGCGAAGCCGCTAGCGGGTTCTCAAGGTCGTAGTATTGCTCGTTCGGTTTCCCAACCCACCGAATCGTGCGAGTGACCATCTCATCAGGATGACCAGGGTGTTCCTTAACATCGTCAACCGAATCGCCGTTCCAGAATTCGGGTCCCCAGTATGTCGAGCGATCCGCCTCCCAGGAATCTATGCGACCGCCACCAAAACCGAAGGTCTTAAACCCCATGATTTCGAGCGCACAGTTACCCGTCAAAACCATCAGATCAGCCCAGCTTAGTGCCGCACCATATTTCTGCTTGATGGGCCAGAGCAGCCGTCGTGATTTATCTGTGTTTCCATTATCCCACCACGAATTGATGGGTGCAAAGCGTTGCATACCCTGACTCGCTCCACCCCGACCATCCGCGATCCGGTAGGTGCCTGCTGAGTGCCACGCCATGCGAATCATTTGAGGTCCATAATTCCCATAGTCGGCGGGCCACCAGTCCTTTGAATCGGTCAGCAGTGCTTTGATATCGCTCTTCAACTGTTCAAAGTCAAGCTTCGCGAAGGCTCCTTTGTAATCGAAATCTCGCAGTGGGTTAGCTTGGGGCAAATTTTGGTGAAGCAGTTCGACCTGAAGTCGGTTCGGCCACCAATCATCGACTTGCGGCTTGGAGCCGAGCGCTCCGCCAATGCGGGTTCCCCGGAAGGGGCATTGTGCAGGAGGGGTGGCAGGGTTGTTGTTCATGGGGCTATTATTCATTCAGTTCAATCCTTCTTCATTAAATTCAATTCTCTCTAACAGTTTATGGGGTACAGCCGGGATACGTGCAAAATGGGACACGTTGTAAAGTTATGTAAACAAAAACTCTACAACTCCTACCAGAACTACCTTCACAATTTCTCAAGCCAAAACTAAGAGCTTGTCATCATCCAACAAATTCGGCACAGTCTCCATATCAA
>NZ_NOLI01000146.1:0-19429 GCF_002245975.1 Nostoc sp. 'Peltigera membranacea cyanobiont' 213
AGGGGTTCCCAATCCCCAATCCCTAATCCCCAATCCCCAATCCCCAATCCCCAATCCCCATAAATGGCTCGTACCCCTACACTAAATTTTGATCGTGGCACATTAATTTTGCATCCACCACCACGCGGTAAAGGTTGGATGGATTATGCTACGTGGGATGATAGAGTTGAAAAATTCCGCATTCCAGCAATTAGATACCGATCGCTAGTGGAAGCACTACAAGCGGAAGATGTGAATTTTATCGATGAGGCAAAGCAATTTTATCCTGTGGAGTTGGTTCCCACTTTGGAAATGGAACCCTATCCCCACCAGACTGAGGCACTAGCAGCTTGGAAACTGGCGGGTAGGCAGGGAGTAGTTGTGCTTCCCACGGCGGCGGGAAAGACTTATTTGGCGCAAATGGCGATGCAGTCAACGCCGCGCACGACGCTAATTGTAGTGCCAACTTTGGATTTAATGCATCAGTGGTACGCACATTTGGTGGCGGCTTTCCCCGATGCTGAGGTGGGGTTGCTGGGAGGTGGTTCGCGGGATAGAACGGCTATCTTAGTTGCAACTTACGACAGTGCAGCAATTCACGCTGAAACCTTGGGAAATCAATATGCGTTGATTGTTTTTGACGAATGTCACCATTTACCAACAGATTTTAATCGGGTAATTGCTGAATATGCGATCGCACCTTATCGTCTAGGACTCTCTGCTACACCAGAACGCACTGATGGTAAACACGCTGACTTAAATATCCTCATTGGTGAAGAAGTGTATCGCAAACGCGCCGAAGATTTGGCGGGGAAGGCGTTAGCAGAACATGAAATTGTCCAAATTAAGGTAAAGTTATCGCAACTTGAGCGGGAAAGATACAACCAGTTAATTCAAACGCGCAATGATTTTTTAAAGCAATCTAAGATTTCTTTGGGGAGTCTGCAAGGTTGGCAAATGTTCGTGCAAATGAGTGCTAGATCGCAATTTGGACGTAGGGCTATGTTAGCGCATCGGGAAGCGAAAGATATTGCTCTGGGGACTGATGGGAAGTTGCGAATTTTGATTAATTTATTGGCAGAACATTATCCAGCAAGAATTTTGATTTTTACTGCTGATAATGCGACAGTTTACCGGATTTCTCAAGACTTGCTAATTCCAGCAATTACTCATCAAACTCCTGTGAAGGAACGGCATGAGATATTAACAAAGTTTCGAGAGGGAAAATATAATACTTTGGTTGCTTCTCATGTGTTGAATGAAGGGGTTGATGTACCGGCGGCAACTGTTGCAATTATTTTATCGGGGACGGGTTCGGCTAGGGAGTATACTCAGCGATTGGGGAGGATTTTACGGAAGGGGAATATTGAGAATAAGCAAGCGATTTTGTATGAGGTGGTGGCGGAGGATACGAGTGAGGAGGGGACTTCGGCTAGGAGAAGAGGGGAGAGGAAGATAGGGGAAGTAGGGGGAGAAAAAGAAAGGAAAGGGAAGTTGGAGGTTGTGTATGGGAGTGGGAAGGAAAGGAGTTTGAAGGCTGCGGAACAGTTAGAAATTAATTATTCAACTGGAAGTTCAAAATCTAAAATCCAAAATTCAGATGTTACCGACAGATTTACTGATGCATCGCCAAAACGGGGAGGAGATCATCCCGAAGAGACTGAAGATCGATCGGGTAACTTCGGAGTTGGCGATTGAGTTAATTAATTATTTTCAATCAGCAGTGGGGAAGACTCAAGGTGTGCTTGAGCGACAATTGACTGATTTTGAAGGAGATTCGACAGATTATCGGGTGAAGCGGGGATTAGCTTATATTCTCAAAAGTAGTTTTTGCACTTTTGAGGTGGTTAGTCCTTTGGAACCACAGATGTTAAGAGAACGGGTGTTTTCGTTGGCTGCAAAGTCTGTTTCTAGTCGAGAATCAACACAAGTTACGCTAAGTAGAATTGCTGATGAGTTAACTCAAGAACTTGAGCGGGAAGTTTTCCTAGAACAGGTTCGCAATGGACTCTATGCTGATTTATCAGAGAATAAAATTTTGACTGTTTTTGATGCACCAATAGCACCAGATTTGTTAAATAGATATAACTTATCTCAGGTGCAGGGTGTGTTTTATAAGGCCAGTAAACTGGTGTTAAATGCTCATCGGAATGTTCCGGGTGAATATAAGCTGTTATTTCGCTATTTAAAGTTGTTTCAATTGATGGCTTATATTGAGGGCGATGCTGACCACGGGTTTACAATTACGATAGACGGCCCGACGAGTTTGTTTAATTCTAGTACGCGATATGGGTTAGCGATCGCTAAACTTATTCCCGCTTTACTTCACGTTACTAAATGGAGTCTTTCGTCCATTCTCCAAACCCGCGACGCTTATACAAATACTTGGAAAACTGGACGTTTCACCCTCAATTCCGAATGTGGTTTAGTATCCCACTATCCACCAGGCAAGCCCTACGATAGTATGCTAGAAGCATCCTTTGCTGATAAGTGGGATGCTTTAAAAAGTGGTTGGGCGTTAGAGCGAGAAGTTGATTTAATCCCAATTCCTGGTAGCGTGATGATTCCCGATTTTCGTTTGGTGCATTCTGATGGACGCACCTTCTTATTAGAAATTGTTGGTTATTGGCGGCCAGAATATTTACAAAAGAAGTTTTCTCAGGTGCGGCGGGCTGGACGAGATGACTTAATTTTGGCAATTTCTGAACGACTTAATTTAGAAAAGGCGGGAGTAAAATTAAATGATGTCCCCGGCAGAATTGTTTGGTTTAAAGATAAGTTATTGCCGAAAGCTGTGTTAGCTGTAATGGATTGATTAAGGATAAGTAGAACGACTTGAAAAAAACAAACTATGTAAAGTAATGTAACTTTAGCGAAAATCAGTTCGTAGTAAGGACTTTAGTCCTGATTTGAGAACTAAAGTTCTCACTACAAACCTTTAATTATTTACCCTGTTCTACTTATAGGGGTTCCAATTCAGTAGTAAGGGGCACAGCTTATCTATCTATCTATCCAAGCTTTCCAAGTTTTTGTAACATAACTCTGTAACGACTATCCAATCGCCTTAAGCTAGAAAAAAATATAGTTTAATATTAGTGATGCCTAATATTCAAAAACACGTAAACACTCTCGTTACTAAATTTGTTCCATATTATAGATTTCTTCGTTTAGAAGAACTCACGATTGATAACAATAATTCCCTTCAAACAGAAATTAATAGTAAATCAATTAAAGTTCTCAGTTGGAATATTGCTAAACAAAACTATAATAAAACTTGGTTGAGAGATTTTTCTACAATAATTGAAACCTACCAACCCAACCTCATATTTTTACAAGAGTTTTCTCTAAAAGTAGAAGCAGATAAATTAGAAACATGGCTGAACATGAATTGGAGTTTTGCTCCTAACTTTGTAGATATTCATCATCAAACCTATTCAGGAATTCTCACAGCAACTACAATCAGTCCACTTACAAAAAAAGTTATTACTACTAAACATTATGAGCCGATTGTTAGGACTCCGAAAATCTCTTTAGTTACTGAGTATCTGCTATCCGATCAAAGTACAACTCTTTTGACAATCAATAGTCATCTGATTAATTTTGTAGATTTAAATAAATTTAAAATACAACTAAATGAATTAGAGCTAGCATTATCTACACATCGGGGGCCGCTAATATTTTCAGGAGATTTCAATACCTGGAGTCAAAAAAGAGCAGTTCTCCTCACTCAAGTAACAACTCAATTGGGATTAACGCCAGTAATTTTCGCACCTCATGAGAAGGAGAAAATTAAACGCTTTCTGTTATCACCCCCTTTAGATCGCATCTTTTATCGAAATCTCAGTGTGAAGAAAGCCAGTGCTAAGGTGTTAGACAAAATTTGTTCATCCGATCATAAGCCTTTGCTGGCAGAATTTACTTATATCAATACTCCAAAAAATTAATATGCTTGTAGATAGTGGTGTTCTAGCTATTTTTAGCACAGCTACAGTTGTTGCTCATGTCGTGGGAGTTGCACATGCAGCCCATGCAGTGATGAATGTGCGTTCTTCCCAAGGGGCAATTGCTTGGAGCATTTCTCTAATTACCTTCCCCTGGCTAGCGATTCCGTTGTATTGGATTTTAGGAAGAACTAAATTTCATGGATATGCTGAAACGCTGCGCTCAGTCTATGCACAACACTACAAGCTTGTTCATGGGACTTATAGTGAAGTTATTAAATTTCAGGTCGCGCCACCAGATAATTTAGCCGAATTGCAACCATTAGCCGAAGCTTTTACAGAAATTTCTTTCACATCAGGCAATGCTGCCGAATTACTGATTGATGGTCAGCAAACTTATGAAGCGATGCTGAAAAAGATTGCATCGGCGAAAAATTATATTTTGTTCCAATTCTATACTGTTAACGATGACCAAGCAGGTAATGAGTTTAAAGAAGCATTAATTGCTAAAGCCAAGCAAGGAATAAACATTTACTTTCTCTACGATGAAATTGGTTCAAAGAAACTATCTCGCCCTTATATCCAGTCTCTACAAAAGCATGGAATTGCGGTGAGTGCATTTAACACCACCAAAGGTCAGGGTAATCGGTTCCAATTTAATTTTCGCAATCATCGGAAAATTCTGGTGGTGGATGGAGAAATAGCATTTGTAGGTGGACTGAATATTGGTGACGAATATTTAGGAAAAAATCCTCGCTTGAGTCCTTGGCGCGACACCCATATCATGCTCGAAGGCCCAACTGTACAATCCCTACAAAACTCCTTTGTGCGAGATTGGTATTGGGCGACTCGAAAACTTCTCGAAGTTAATTGGCAGGTAAAAATTAATCAGGAAATTAATCAAACTGCATTCATCCTTCCTACAGGCCCCGCAGATTCGCTACCAGCTTGTAAGCTTTTTTTCGTTGAATTAATTAATCAAGCTCAAACTCACCTCTGGATTGCTAGTCCATACTTTGTGCCGGATGAGGCAACATTGTCAGCCTTAAAACTGGCAGCAATGCGAGGTGTAGATGTGCGAATTCTCTTACCAAATCGACCCGATCATTTATTTGTTTATTTATGTTCCTTCTCTTACTACACCGAAATGGAAAAAATCGGTATCAAGTTGTATCGTTACAAAAATGGGTTTATGCACCAGAAAATTATAGTCATTGATGAGAAGATAGCAGGGGTAGGAACTGTTAACTTAGATAATCGCTCTTTTTCTCTCAACTTTGAAGTTATGGGTTTTATTACCGAACTTGGGTTTATCCAAAGTGTGAAAAAGATGTTAGAGGATGATTTAGCTGTTTGTGTTGCTGTCGATCTTGATGAGTACGATAAAAAACCTTTTTGGTTCAAGTTAGCGGTGAGAGTGTCTCGATTGCTGACTCCTTTACTTTAATTACTAATAATTGCCTCTAACTCTAAATCGGGAAATTTTCATATCTGCTAAAAACTTCTCTGCAATGCCATTGACTACCCCCAAATACTTTTGCGTTCCCGATATTCAGCAACTCTTTTTTCCCACTGCTCCCAGTAATCTTTGATAAGTGCTGATTCAAACCAAAATACCTCTGCTGGCATTTCTGGAATCGCTACTACCAAAAGAGCGTGCTTTAGCTGAATGCCATAATCTCGATAATACTCATTGGCTGCTCCTATGTATGCCGTAAGTTGCAGTGGATGTTCATATAAATGCTCAATTGAGCCTTTGGGTTTGTCTGCTGTTTTCCACTCGCAAATACAGGGAATACCTTGATAGCTGGCAATACAATCAACTTTGCCAGAATAGCTCAAATCATGATGGAAAACTGAGCCTTCTACGAGTCTAACTGTGTCGATTTCTTGTAAAACTGGCTTGATACTCTCCCAATAAGGGCGACTCGCTTCGGGACAAACAGGGTTTTGTCCAAGGAGGTAGCGCTCAATTTGTTTGTGTGTTTGGGTTCCCCGACGACTAGCAGATGTAGTAATGCGGGTAGCTTCTTCTGTCCCAACACGCGCTTTCCAGTTTAATAATCTGTCTCTGTCTGCTTGTGATTTGGTAGCATTAAGTATTGTAGTCACACTAGGGAAGCGATTTCCCTTGGCATCTACATAATATTGTTTACCATTTTCTCTCTTGGATGTGGCATTAATGCGTGGTAGCAGTTGGGTATCAAATTGCATCAGTTGGTGTGTTGAGTTTGAGATTCCCTCAAGAAGGAAAATGAATAAAACCCTTTTCCATTGTAAGGAGTGGGGCTGGGAGTAAGGGTTTGTTACAGTGCAAAATGTCACTTTTACCGCTTATTCCTTCAAATCATCCGCCTCTATCTCCTGTGGTTCCAGCAATTTTTTGCGTAGGTGTAGCTCAACTCAGGCATTGCTTCACCTCAAAGTAGTAAAATTCAGGTTCTTAGCCTCAACGTTCAAGCTTTTATCTCGGAGTTTCGAGTTAAAAGGTCGAACTTCCGAGTAAAAAGGTCGAATCTCCGAGTAAAAAGGTCGAATCTCCGAGTAAAAAGGTCGAATCTCCGAGTAAAAAGGTCGAACCTCCGAGTAAAAAGGTCGAACCTCCGAGTAAAAAGGTCGAATCTCCGAGTAAAAAGGTCGAATAATGGTGTTGTAAAGACGTAGGCGTAGGTCGTCGGATACATTGCTTACCTAAAATTTATTAAACTCAAGTCCGTAAGTCTGAGATATTGCATCTGTTGCATCACCCGCCATAGATTAGAAACCTATGGCTAATAGCTAAAGTCTTCTAAAGAAGACTGAGAAAAGGTTTGAGTCCACTTGAGTGGACTTGGGCTATTAGCTTTGCAATAAATTGTAAGGCGGGATATGAAGATAATTGCTAAATGTGTGTGATATATTTCCGAAATAGACAGTTTGATCCAAGCTTTGGCACTCTGGCGCAAGCTGCTGGGTGAAGAACATCCAGATGTCGCACAAAGTCTCAACAACCTAGCCTTACTCTACGACTCCCAAGCCCGGATTTCTCACAAAGATTTAAACGACAGCCCAAAACGTTTATGCCAGTTAGACTTGAGATAAAATACCCCGTTCACATACTGCTGTGATTCGTGCAGTGTCTAAAACGCTCAAAATCTAAGCCCGATAAAGGTTTCGGTAATAGTGATCGCATCGCTTGTGAGAAATGCGGGCCAAGGCAGATACAGCGAAGCCGAACCGTTGTATATGCAAGCATTAGATATTTTAGAGCCTCGGTTAGGTGCAAATCATCCTAATACTGTTACTGTGCGTGGAAATTTGGCATATTTGCGCGTAGGCGAAGCCCGCCGCAGGCATCGCCTCCCTTAAAATCCAGAATAGGCAAGTTTTGTGCAAAGCGTACCATGTTAAAAGTTAGATTTGCGTAGGCCTAGCCCGCCGCAGGCATCGCCTGAATTCAACCGTTCGTTTTCTAAGACTGATCCCTCTCCTAAAACTGATTAAACTACATCAAGAGCGATCGCTTCTCAGCAAATCTTTAAGGTATTACTGGTAGAGAATGTCCCAGCTTTAACCCAAGTAAAATCCAGTCTTCCAGCATTGAGCGTAATTCATCCTCTGTCATAAATTGCCTGGGCGTAGACGCAAAGCGGCTTGTCGCCAGACATCGCTCGGTCAACATAGTCGCTCAGAATAAACTTTATGGCCATGAAATCTTGCGTTGTGCTACCAGTTTAATTTTATGTTAAAACAACTGTTCAACACGATTACTATTTAAACTCTCACTTTTTTTCAGATATTGTCGGAAATATAACCGATATAATTCACACGCAGAAGTACTGCGATCGCCTTCTAAATGAATTAGTCCCATATCTTGTAATTTACACGCCAATACTGGCTCTAATTTCACATAATTTGTAGCGTTAATGACTTAATGCTTTTGAGGTGATTTTATGTGATTCTAACTACTTTTTTTAGACATATCTTAGAATGTAGATGCACACAATGTAGCTATTTTTTAGAAAAAATGGCCGCAGCGATCGCAACAGAGGTTACATTAGTCCGTTTACCTTTTTCTAAATTCCATCCAAATTGACAATCTGGGCTGATATATCTCTGACCGAAGTTACAGCCCAATCAACCAACTAGACGATTTATCTATAACTCTATCGTCAGGGTGCTAAGACAGCGTAGAGAGAGAGCTACAGGATATCTTCCTCACCGTACCAGCAGCTATGCATATCGAAAAACCCGCTACCCATGAACCGGAAGCTCCATTTTTAGTGCAAGATTCCGAGAGTTTCCCAGAATCAAAAGACTTATCTCCAGAAAATTTAGATCCTTGTCAATGCTCACAAGCCGCTTTGCAAATGGCATTAATAGCCAGTGGCTTGGGGTTGTGGGATTGGAATCTCATAACCAATAAAACCTATTACGATCCCCAGTGGAAGGGCATCCTGGGCTATGGAGTAGATGAAATTGCTCATGAGCATAAATCCTTTGAGCGACTTGTACATCCACAAGATTTACCGAGAATTCACCAGGTGTTGCACGATTATCTGGAAGGATTCACACCTGTGTTTGAAGTCGAATTGCGAATGTTGACTAAATCCGGCGAATGGAAATGGATTTTGGCTTGTGGCAAAGTATTTCAGTGGGATGAATCCGGTAAACCACTACGGATGGCAGGGACGCACAAGGATATTAGTCACGATAAGGCGATGTCTACGACGGGCTGCGCCTACGCTACTCAACAATACCAACTATTTGAACAACTCCAAAAAGAAATTACTCAACGCCAATCTATCGAAGACCAAGTTAAAGAAAAATCACAGCAGCTAGAAACTACCCTCGAAGAACTCAAATATACTCAAAGGCAGTTATTGCAGAACCAGAAAATGGCTAACCTCGGTCAACTGGTAGCGGATATGGCTAACGAAATTAACAACCCCGTTAGTTTCATCTACGGCAATCTCCATCCTGCCAGTCAATATGCTGAAGATTTAATCAGAATCATTGAACTTTATCAACATTACTATCCCACACCGACACCAGTCATAGCCTTACATCTGCAACGCCTCGACCTTGGTTTCGTAAAGACAGACTTTTTGAAATTGCTGTGGTCAATGCGAGCCGGATCTGAGCGCGTCAAAGAAATTGTTTTCGCCTTGCGGAATTTTTCAACCTCTGACGAAGGTCAAATGAAAAAGGTTGACTTGCATGAAGGACTTGATAGTGTTCTGAGAATTTTGCAGCATCGGCTGAAAGAAAAGCCCGATCGAGCTAGGATTGAAGTAATTAAAGACTTTGGCGAATTGCCATTAATCGAGTGTTACCCTGGCGATTTAAATCAGGTATTCATGAACATCTTAACTAATGCCATTGATGCTTTAGAAGAAAGGATGAAACATGATTATTCCTTTACTCCTAAAATTTTTATTCATACAGAAGTTGTTAAAAATCATTTGTCATTAGTCAATAGTAATGAACTTTGGGTAAATGACAAACGAGTAGAAAAAAAACACAGAGTTATCATTCACATTTCTGACAATGGTAAAGGCATACTTCCCCATATCCAAAGACAGATATTTGAACCATTTTTTACCACCAAACCAGTAGGTAAAGGTAAGGGATTGGGACTATCAATTAGTCGGGAAATTATAGTTGAAAAACATCAGGGTAAACTTAAGTGTAATTCTCAATTAGGTCAAGGTACAGAATTGGTCATTGAGATGAACACAACAGCAAGACACTATGCCGCTATTAGACAACACGCCAGCTTCTAAGTAATTAGCCTTGGGTAAGAGGCGTTAATTTTTGGAAGTCAGGCGATCGCCACATTCACAATGCAGGTCGATAAATTTGGTTTTGTCTTCTGAACGCCTAAATTACAGCACAAGCCATCAGTACACTTTCTACGACAATCACCGCGTAGGCGTAGCCCGCCGTTAGGCATTGCACTAGCGATCGGCGTATACTCCTGCAATGGTTGAACCCATGAAAAACGCTTCAGCCTACCTAAACTGACAGTTAAAACAGCAGATGTAGACCATCAATGTCAAAATACTGAATCATGGGATGAAAAAGTAAAGGTGAGTAATACCCACCCGCAAACTTGCTTGGCCACTTACCCAAGACAGATAAACAGCAAATTTTATCAGTCAAAATCTATGACTTTGACCCCCTCTCAAACTCGAAAGCCTCCAACTCAAGCGATCGCAGCCAGAATTTTCCACTGGTGTAACATCATTAGTCTATTTATCATGCTCACCAGTGGACTACAAATTTACAACGCCAACCCTGTTTTTGGTGGACGTGCAGGTTTGCACATTCCTCCGATATTTACTTTAGGAGGTTGGCTTGCAGGGGGGAGACACTGGCATTTTGCCGCAATGTGGTTCTTCTCGCTAAATCTTTTATGGTATGGAATTTATGTTTTATTTACCCGACGCTGGCGACATCGGTTTGTAGGTGCAAATGACCTCAAAGCATTACAAAAAAGTCACAATTCCAAACGCCTAATTTATGCTTGGCATCGGATTGCTTATACAGCAATTATTCCTATTTTGCTGCTGGCATTATTTACAGGAATAGGAATGTATAAACCTGCTCAATTTCCCTGGATTGTGGATTTGTTTGGCAATTGGCAAGCATTGCGAATTGTTCACTTTGCGTCAGTGCCAATGGTTATCTTATTTGCAGTGATTCACTATCAATTAGGGCAAAAAGCTGGTGGTACTGAATTAACAGAATCAATGTTTTAGTAAACAAACTCTGGTCATGGAGATAAGAAAACGCGAGAACAAATGACAAATGACAAATGACAAATAACTAATGACTCTTTAAAAAAACATGAACTTTTTTGATAAATTGAATCGTAATATATTGCAAAATCAAAGCTTACTATTTGTAGGACTCGATCCAAATCCAGAGATGATGCCTGTGCGTTATGAATCTGAGGAACTCATCGCTGGTTTGGAGAAATGGTTACAATTCATTATTGCGGAAACCTCTGATTACGTTTGTGCTTATAAACCGACACTTGGCTTCTACGAAGCGTTAGGTATTCCCGGTTTAGAATTGCTGTACAAAACTTTAGCAGCTATTCCAGCGCACATACCAGTTATTTTAGATGCCAAACACAGTGACTTAAATACTAGTACCATTTTTGCCAAAACTGTGTTTACAGAATGGCATTTAGATGCAATCACTCTTAGTCCCTATACAGGACAAGATCATGTCGCACCTTTTTTGGTCTATCCTGATAAAGCAGTGTTTATTTTATGTTGTACTTCTAATCCAGGTGCAGAAGCTCTACAGCAATATCCTACAAACGAGTCACCCCTTTATTTACAGGTGGTGAAAGAATCAAAAACCTGGGGAACTCCAGAACAATTGGGTTTGGAAGTAGGAACTACAAATCCTGAAGTTTTAGGACTTATTCGAGCGATCGCACCTGAACGAATTATTATGGCACGTAGCATCTGGGCAGAGGGGTTAAACCTAAAGCAAATTTTAGAAGCGGGCTTGAATACTAACGGTGATGGTTTGCTAATTCCTGTTCCTCAAGATATGTTGGCAAATACACAATTATCTGAGGAAGTCAAGTCTCTACGCGCTGAAATTAATCAACTAAAAACTGAAATTATTCACGAAAATTCTACATGTTCTGTGTGGTTTCCTGATGTTTGTTTCCTAAATCAGCACCCCTACCAGGATTTGATTTTACAACTTTATGACATTGACTGTATTATGTTTGGCAGCTTTGTCCAAGCATCAGGAGCGATATTCCCTTATTACATCGACTTACGCAAAATTATTTCTAATCCTCAAGTTTTTAATCAAGTTCTCACAGCTTATGAGGATATTTTGAAGAATCTCAATTTTGATAGGTTAGCAGGTATTCCCTATGGTTCTTTGCCTACCGCGACTGGTTTAGCTTTGCGCCTTCATTGTCCAATGATTTTCCCCCGTAAAGAGGTAAAGGCCCACGGAACGCGGAGAGTTATTGAGGGTCACTTTCATCCTGGTGAAACAGTTGTGGTAGTTGACGATATTCTCATCAGTGGTAAAAGTGTTATGGAAGGCGCAGGAAAGTTAGAATCAGCAGGATTAAATGTTAATGATATTGTGGTACTTATCGATCATGAACAAGGTGTGAAAGATAGGTTACAGCAAAATGGTTATCGCAGCCATGCAGTTTTAACTATTTCGGAAATTACTAATACTCTCTATCAAGCAGGACGAATAAATGAGGATCAATTTTTAGCTTTTGCTGAAAGTTAGAAATTGGGAATTGGGAATTGGGAATTGGGAAGATTTTTTACCGTTGAGTATATTTTCCCAGTTAAATGTAGTAACTAGAAGAATTTTAGTTTTAAATTTATTATGAATTTTTCACTCAATCAACTACTTAAATGGTTAATTTTTACGCTGCTATTTCCTCTAGTCTTTCTCAATGGTTGGCTAGCATTTTTGCTGATTAAAAATATTCAACCTGTTGTCACCATTCTTGTTTTAGCTACTTTGCTTGCATTCGTTTTAAACTATCCCGTTGCCATTCTCCAAAAACGAGGAGTGAAACGTGGCTATGCAGTATCATTAGTTTTTATATCAGCATTGATAATTATCGTTGCTCTGGGTGTCACTTTAGTACCCATTGTATTAGAGCAATTTAATGAAATGGTTAAAGTCTTTCCCCAATGGATTGATTCTAGTGAAGAAAAACTTCAAGTTTTAAATGATTGGTTCTTTAGGCACAAATTAAATGTGAATTTAAGTCAGCTATTAGCACAAGTAACCGATCAATTACCTAATGAATTAGAGTTCGTTACGGATAAACTTTTAAGCATTATTATAGACACGATTGATAGTGTTTCTGATTCATTAATCATAGTAGTGCTGACTTTTTATCTCTTGTTAGATGGGCCAAGAATTTGGGAGGGAATATTTAAGAAGTTACCAGGGAAATTTACTCAACAGGTAAGCCAGTCTATTCAGCAAAACTTCCAAAATTATTTGATTGGGCAGGTAACATTGGCTTTATTGATGGGAGTTTCAATAACATTAATGTTTTTAGGTTTTCAAGTCCAGTTTGCTTTACTCTTTGGCTTGGGAGTTGGGCTTTTGAGCTTAATACCCTTTGGTGATGTCGTCAGTCTTGTTGTAATCACTTTTTTAATAGCCACACATGACTTTTGGCTAGCAGTAAAGGTTTTTGCAGTAGCTGTTGTCATTGATCAGTTAATCGATCAGGCGATCGCACCACGGCTTTTAGGCAGATTTACTGGACTTAGACCAATCTGGGTGTTAATCGCTTTACTTGTAGGAACCAATGTCGCTGGAGTCTTAGGTTTGCTAATCGCTGTACCTGTTGCTGGTTTTATTAAAGATGCAGCAGATGGATTTTCTAAATCTGGTGATTCTGAGAATGTAGTTGAAAGTGAAGTGCCATCAGAATTGTTCCCAGAGGAATCAGTATATAAATAAGTTATTTTACACTCTATTCGTCAATTTCTAGATCCGCATATTGGGCAAATGAACTTAAGGGACTTCCAAATAAAAAAATACTCAACTACTTCTTGTGGGGTGGGCATCTTGCCCGCCTTTGTATATGGGCGCTCATGTTGCCCACCCCACAAGATTGGGTAATTTATTTGTTGGAAGTCCCTAAGTCGTGAAGTTCACCAGAACTTGCCTGTTTTATACCAACTTCTAATGAGCTACGAGCTATAGAATTTTGCCATATCCAAAGTTCTCTTTCTGGAATGTTTACAACTGGGTCTAGCAAAATTTTTCCTACCTGATTGATGGGGACTCGGTAGCTCTTTGCTTTGGCAACAGTGCCCAAAGTTAATTGTCCTTTATCATCAGTTTTGACACTATCTTTAACTATTTGAAAGTCCTGATTTTCAATCATATTGCTGCTATAGCGGTTCTCAGTTAAATGAGGTACAAGAACCCTACCCCCTACCCCCTCCCCGCAAGCAAGGAGGGGGCTATGACGTACCTCATGTGATTAGGAAACGCTATATATCCTAAAATTATAAACATTTGTGGGTAAGTGGGTATTGCCCACTAAAAATAGAATTGCATAAAAAAAGCCCCCAGTAGAAATACTGGGGGTAAGAAATAATACCATTTCACTTTATGTTTGTCGGAGATGCCCCTGCTAGTACCTCTACTTAGATGAGAGACTAGAATATTACTCAAATATTACAACAAAAAGCGCTCAGGTATAAAATTAACTAACATTTGCCAAGAGCAATTCTCGTTTTTCTGATTTTTGTACTCTCACTTGAGAGTCATCATCAACATCGATAAACGCTGTGTCTCCATCTGCAATTTGACCAGACAGCATTGCTTCGGCGAGAGAATCTTCCAAAAGGCGCATAATTGCCCGACGTAATGGCCTAGCGCCGTAGCTGGGATTATAGCCTTCTTGAACTACAAGTTCTTTGAAGCGATCGCTAACTTCTAAGATAATTCCCTTTTCTGTTAACCGCTTAGAAACTTCTTTAAGCATAATCTCAGCGATTTGCTTCACTTCATCCCTAGAAAGCTGGGTGAAGACGATAATTTCATCGAGACGGTTCAAGAACTCAGGACGGAAGTAAGCTTTCAATTCTTCATTTACCAAGGCGCGGATGCGGTTATAACTAGCGTCGGCTTGAGTGTCGAAGTCAAAGCCTAAACCACTACCACCTTTTTCAATTACCTTAGAACCGATGTTAGATGTCAAAATGATCAGCGTGTTCTTGAAGTCCACTTTCCGACCTTTGGCATCGGTAAGATGACCGTCATCCAAGATTTGCAGCAGCATATTGAATACATCGGGGTGTGCTTTTTCGATTTCGTCGAATAGCAGCACTGTGTAAGGTTTCCGCCGCACGGCTTCTGTCAGTTGTCCGCCTTCGTCGTATCCGACATAACCAGGAGGCGAACCAATTAGCTTGGCGACAGTGTGACTTTCCATGTATTCGGACATATCTAGCCGAATCATTGAATCTTCCGCACCGAAGAAGTAAGAAGCTAATGCCTTCGCCAATTCTGTTTTACCGACTCCGGTAGGCCCGGAGAAGATAAAGCTAGCAATGGGACGATTGGGATTTTTCAAGCCGACACGGGCGCGACGGATACCGCGAGATACAGCCGAAACTGCTTGCTCTTGACCGATAAGCCGTTGATGCAGAGTGTCTTCTAGATGCAGAAGCAATTCTGACTCAGATTCAGTCAGCTTGTTGACTGGTACGCCTGTCCAAGAGGCAACGATTTGGGCGATGTCTTCCTCGTCAACTACAGTGGAGTTGACAGGTTGATCGTTTTGTTCAAATGTTGCTTGCAGTTGTTCTGCGAGTTTTAATTCTTGGTCGCGCAGTTGTGTAGCTTTATCAAACTCTTGAACTCTGACTGCTGCTTCCTTTTCTTTGGTAACGCCAGCGAGTTCACGCTTCAGTTCTTTATTGGGAGAACTTTGAGAGTTCCGCAGACGAACGCGAGAACCAGCTTCATCAATCAAGTCTATTGCCTTGTCGGGCAAGAAGCGATCGCTAATATAGCGGTCTGATAATTCTGCGGCTGCTACAAGTGCCGAATCCAAAATTGTGACTTTGTGGTGCTGTTCGTAAGCGCCACGCAAACCGTAAAGAATTTGTACGGTTTCCTCTACCGAGGGTTCCCCGACCATAATTGGTTGGAAACGACGCTCTAGGGCGGCATCGCGCTCAATGTGCTTCCGATACTCATCAAGGGTAGTTGCGCCGATACACTGGAGTTCACCCCGTGCTAAGGCAGGTTTGAGGATGTTAGCTGCATCCAAACCACCTTCTGTACCACCAGCGCCAACCAAGGTGTGAATTTCGTCAATTACCAGAATGATATTGCCGACAGTGCGGACTTCTTCCACAACTTTTTTGATGCGTTCTTCAAAATCGCCACGGAAGCGGGTTCCAGCTACCAATGACCCCATATCGAGGCTGATAACTTGCTTGTCCTGTAAGGTTTCGGGAACATCCTGGTTGATAATCCGTTGAGCTAGACCCTCTGCGATCGCAGTTTTACCAACTCCTGGTTCACCAATCAACACGGGATTATTCTTTGTGCGGCGACCAAGAATTTGGATTGCCCGCTCAATTTCCTTCTCACGACCAACTACAGGGTCAAGCCTGCCTTCTTGCGCTAATTTGGTCAAATTTCTGCCATATTCTTCCATCGTTAGCGGTTGGGTGCGCTTTTGATTACCATTACCAGCGAAAGCTGGTGTATTTTCACCCAAACGGCGAACTATGGCACTGCGGACAGTCTTAAAGTCAACCCCTAGATTTTGCAGAACTTTGGCGGCGACACCTTCACCAGCCTCAGTTAATCCTAAGAGTAAGTGTTCAGTGTTGATGTAATTCTGTCCCAGACTATGAGCTTCTTTAAAAGATTGCTCGAAGAGGCTTTTTACTTTAGGAGTAAAAGGAATTTCTGGTGGTACAAAGCCAGAACCCCTACCAATAATTTTTTCTACCTCTCGACGTGCGTCTTTGAGGGTAACGCCTAATTCGGCTAGCACTTTAGCAGCAACCCCAGTTCCTTCTCCCATCAAACCCAGGAGAATTTGCTCAGTTCCTACGAAGTTATGTCCCAGGCGACGTGCTTCCTCCTGAGCTAACATAATTACTCTAATGGCTTCGGAAGTGAAGTGTTCAAACATAATGGGTTATTGCTCCCTCGCTGCTTGGACTTTGGGTGAGATAAAATTCACCCTCATCTAAAGTTTTTTGTATTTTCTTAAGGACTAATGTAACTTTATTTAAAGTTAAGTGGCAGTGGTGAGAGCCGTAAGACATCAGGTGTACTAGCCGTCTAAGAGGAGTTAGAAGTAGAGACGCGATTAATCGCGTGTGTACAGGAGTTCTCAATTTTACAATTAGTTTTTCAGTGGAGAAGATGATTTGCTTTTGCCTTTTCTGCTCCCTGCTCTTGGCTAAACTTAAAATTCAGGACTCAGAACGGGCTAAATGCACCGCTAACGACATTCAGGACTCACGATGACTCAACCAACGGCCGGTAAAGACCAACAACACCCTCTTTATAACCGCGATCGTCCCCTTATTGATATCTTACTCTCTCAAGAGGCGACAGACTATAACTTAGCAGAATTAGCCCGACTGCGAATGCGTTATCAAGGCTTTCCAGGGGCGAGGGATATCCAAAAAGACCTAGATAAAGTCTTGCAACAGTGGGGTTTGACTGAGGCCGAGCTTTTTGAGAAGACTCGCAAAATTCACGATTTAGGGGGTATTTACAAAAGTCGTGGTAAAAAAGACGAACAGGATTGGAATTAGGGAATTGGGAATTGGGAATTGGGAATTGGGAATTGGGAATTGGGCATTGGGAATTGGGAATTGGGCATTGATTATCAAGAAAGGCAGAGGGCAGGAGGCAGGAGCAACAGGTTGGAATACTGTTTTCTGCCCTCTGCTACGACCGCAGGGAGTAAGGGTTTAAGACCCCCACTGAAACGAAGTTCAGTGGCCCCAATTAAGTACGGTGCTGAATCCCCTTCTTAATTGTCCCTCCTGCCTCCTGCCTCCTTCAATCATCACAAATGACTCATGACTAACTCAGTATTGGAATTGCGATCGCTAATTCTGTGCCTTTGCCTAACTCAGATGTCACTGTGAGTTGTCCACCATGTTTTTCTTCTATAATCTGGCGGGAAATCGACAATCCTAAACCTGTACCTTTCCCTACTCCCTTGGTGGTGAATAAGTAACCAAACAGTTTTTGCTTGACATTTTCCGACATTCCCATACCATTATCTTGAATTTGGATTAAGACATGATGCCGATCTTCAGATAGTGTGGTGACAATTGTGATGCGATTGGGATTGTCTTCGACTTGTTGAAAACTCAGCCCTTTGTTAGATTCTTCCAAAGCATCAATGGCGTTGGCGATCAGATATTGATGTCATCTCTACAAGACCTTACACTGCCCATGATGCCGTAACAAATGGTCACATAATATCAACGCCACCATTGCCTCAACCATTGGAACTGCACGCGGTAATACACAAGGATCGTGTCGTCCTTTTGCTGCTAATAGAGTTTCTTCGCCCTCACGAGTTACAGTCTTCTGCTCTTTTCTAATTGTTGCTGTTGGCTTAAATGCAACTCGCAAAATGATATTTTCCCCGTTGGAAATTCCGCCTTGAATACCACCAGAACGGTTTGTTACTGTGCGGATTTCACCATTTGGATCGATATAAAATTCATCGTTATGCTCAATTCCCGTTAGTAGCGTTCCCGCAAAACCGGAACCAATTTCAAAGCCTTTGCTAGCAGGGAGAGACATGACACCCTTAGCGATATCAGCTTCCAATTTATCAAATACTGGTTCGCCTAAACCTTTCGGCACATTTCGCGCCACGCATTCTACGACACCGCCGATAGAATCGCCTTGTCTACCTATTTGCTCAATTAATTCAATCATGCGATCGCCGCATTCAGCATCGGGACAGCGAACGATATTGCTTTCCACTTGTTCTAAGGTGACAGTATTGGGATCGACTACACCTTCCAAGTCTTTGATGCGCTTAACGTAAGCAATAATTTCGACATTGGCGATTTGACGAAGAATTTTTTTAGCGATCGCACCAGCTGCGACTCTTCCGATTGTCTCACGTGCTGACGACCTACCCCCACCTTGCCAATTGCGAATACCATATTTTGCATCATAAGTTGCATCGGCGTGAGAAGGTCGATACTTCTGTGCCATCTCGTCGTAATCTTGAGGACGAGTATCTTGATTACGTACCAAAATTGTTATGGGCGTTCCCAGCGTTTTGCCTTCAAATACCCCTGATAAAATCTCACAGGTATCAGCTTCTTTGCGAGGAGTTGTAATTTTACTTTGTCCTGGCCGCCTTCTATCTAGTTCTACTTGAATTTCTTCTGCCGAAATTTCTAGTTGTGGAGGACAACCATCAATTACAACCCCCACACCGCCGCCGTGAGACTCGCCAAAAGTACTAATGCGAAATAAATGACCAAAAATATTGCCCATAATTTTGAAGAAAAAGGTAAGGTTTATGTATTCTACCTAGAGTTATTACAAAAGTTTGTCTTTGCTTTTTGTATAATTTTTCGCTATTTTCTAGTGTTTTGGATTAACGAGAATATTACATATTGGTTTTTATTAAACTCTATATCACTAAATATTCAGATTCCTATTTGATTTTTGAACAAGATTCAGTACACATCTATACCCTTATTTTCTGTTCCCTAGCTACGCAGATAATTATGGCTACGCCACGCTACGCGAACAGGAATCAAATCGGATTACTATACCTCACCTGTTGCTAACTTAAATTAAAAGCGCCCTCCCAAACTGGGAGAGCGCTTTTTTATTTAGCTAATACAGTTAAAGCTTCAGAATTAACCGTTGATAGCAGGAGCGGTAAGAGCTACAGGAGCAAGATCCCCAGCAGCCAAATCTAGAGGGAAGTTGTGAGCATTGCGCTCGTGCATTACTTCCATACCCAG
>NZ_NOLI01000147.1:0-19362 GCF_002245975.1 Nostoc sp. 'Peltigera membranacea cyanobiont' 213
CCCTGCCCCTCTCCCCGTGAACTTACAAGAAGTAATGCTGGGGTATTCTGACAGCAACAAAGATTCTGGTTTTTTAAGTAGCAACTGGGAAATTCATAAAGCCCAAAAATCACTGCAACAAATAGCAGAAAACTACGATCTAAATTTGCGGATTTTCCACGGACGCGGCGGTTCTGTAGGGCGGGGTGGCGGCCCTGCTTATGAGGCGATTTTGGCTCAACCGGGTCATAGTATCAATGGGCGAATCAAGATTACCGAACAAGGAGAAGTTTTAGCTTCTAAATATTCCTTGCTGGACTTGGCTTTGTATCACATGGAAACCATCACCACTGCTGTGATTCAAGCTAGCCTGTTGCGGACAGGGTTTGATGATATTGAACCTTGGAATGAGATTATGGAAGAATTAGCAGCGCGATCGCGTCAACATTATCGCGCTTTAATCTACGAACAGCCTGATTTCGTTGACTTCTTCCACCAAGTAACCCCAATTGAAGAAATTAGCCAGCTACAAATTAGTTCCCGTCCAGCCCGCCGTCCATCTGGTAAGAAAGATTTAAGCAGTCTGAGAGCTATTCCTTGGGTATTTAGCTGGACACAAACCCGCTTTTTGCTTCCTTCCTGGTACGGCGTTGGCACAGCTTTACAAGAATTCTTGAACACAGAACCAGAAGAACACTTGAAATTGCTGCGCTACTTTTACGTTAAGTGGCCCTTTTTCAAAATGGTGATTTCTAAAGCCGAGATGACTTTGGCGAAAGTAGATATGCAAATGGCACATCACTACGTTCAGGAATTGTCAAAACCAGAAGATAAACTTCGTTTTGACAAGGTTTTTGACCAAATTGCCAGCGAGTTCTATCTCACAAGAGATTTGGTCTTAAAAATCACCGATCACAATCGACTCTTAGATGGCGATCCTGTCTTGCAACGATCTGTACAGTTACGCAATGGCACAATTGTTCCCTTGGGATTTATCCAAGTTTCCCTGCTGAAGCGACTACGCCAGTCTATGAATACCAATGCTACTTCTGGAGTCATCCATTCTCGTTACAGCAAAGGCGAGTTACTGCGAGGAGCATTGTTAACTATTAATGGAATTGCAGCTGGGATGAGAAATACAGGTTGAACCACTGTGTAGAGTCATTTGTCATTTGTCCTTAGTCCTTGGTAATCTTCAAATGACAAATGACAAATGACAAATGATTAAAAACAGAGTTTTAGTTTGCACTTTTTTGGCGCTGTCATCCGGTTTTTTTAGTGCTTACATCAGTGGGCAAATCACCATAATGCTGCATAGCCAAAAGTGTCAAAATCAACCTTGGGGTTTAAAAGAAATGTGCAACGCTTGGATGACACCAGGAGCAATTTGGCAAGGTAGCACAACAGGACTATGGACAGGCACTATTTTAGGGGCGTTTGTTGGGGGTTTGGTAACGCGACAAGCTCGTGATTAATCTCAGTGGGGAAAAGGTGTCAGCAAGGCTGGTAAAATCTACCCATAGCCTTAAGAGCAAATCACTATGCCTACTGAAACTAACCCAGGGAATCAAACTACCACAGGTGCTGATGCTATTGATGAAGCGATCGCACAGGGAATTGATTTTGATGGTTCTCCCATTCCGCCTGCCAAATTAGAACTTTATGGTAAAGTTATGGCGCTAGAGGGCAATAGACAGCGCAGTGGCGTATCTAATACTATGCGATCGCGCATTGTGCGAATTGGTGCAAAACACATTCCCCAAGCAGAACTCGACCAATTACTTGTAGATGCTGATTTCGCACCCCTAAAAGAAAAAGAAATTGCCTTTTTTTATAGCGGTAAATAAATATAGCAGCGCAGCACAGCCAGAACTCATATAATTCGCAGCTACACAAATATGTAAATAAACAAACGTATTAACCCATCCATAACCTATCAGCCATCAGCAATCCGGTAATCTAATTTCCTCACTGAAATGTTGTGGGCAAGGAGCTAATTCTCCAAAATGCGCTCGCGATCCCAAAGAATAATCGAGGATATAGATGATGGCAAAGGTTGGGTACTCAGTGTTTCAACGCGTCACCACTGCGCGTTTGCTGCGTAAGATATGTTTACTGGCGCTGACTGTGCCGTTACTAGCAAGTTCTACAATCGGTTTGGCGACTGCTGGCGAGAGGAAGTACGAGTACGAATACGAGGGCGAGAACGAGACATACGCCATCGGACTTTGGGGCGATCTCCCCTATTCGGATCTCCAAGCGACAACGGGAGTCCCGAACCTCATCGCTGATATGAACGCGCAAAACCTAGCTTTCACTGTCCACGACGGCGACTTGAAGGGGGGCAACTCTACACCCGGCTCGGTAACACCTACCACGTGCAGTAATGAACTCTACACCCAGGCGCTCGGCTTCTTTAACTCCTTGAAAGCACCAGCAGCCTTCACCCCAGGTGATAATGATTGGACTGATTGCGATCGCCCCTCAAACGGTGGATTCAACTCACGCGATCGCCTCGACTACGAGCGTCAGGTATTCTTCAGCACAAAATTTTCCCTTGGGCAGCGGCGGCTAGTCCAGGAGGTGCAGACAACACCACTGTGTCTTGGTGCAACCGGTGCAGTCCCCTGTGTTGAGAACCGCCGCTGGACGGTTGGTCGGGTTACTTACGCGACACTCAATATTCAGGGTTCGTGCAACAACCTATGCGACACTGCGCCCGATCCAGAGGAGTACGCAGCGCGGAACGCAGCTGATATTGCATGGATGAGAGAGACTTTTAAAGCGGCAAAGACACGCAACTCGGTGGCAGTGATGTTTATCTCTCAAGCCGATCCAGGGTGGGATTTAACCGACGGAACCAGAGCGCCTTTGCGCGATCCGAAGACACTCACAGAAACCGATGGACAGACTGATGGCTTCAAGGACTTTTTATTAGCGTTCCGCGAAGAGGCGATCGCTTTCCGTAAACCGATTGCCTATGTATACGGCGACTCGCACTACTACCGCGTTGACAAGCCATTTCTGGATGCTCAAGGCAGACGCATCGAGAACTTTACTCGTGTTGAGACATTTGGCGACAATGCGGCGAACGGCACTAACGATGTGAATTGGGTCAAAGTGACCGTCAATCCCCGCAGCCGAGAAGTATTTTCCTACCAGCCACAGATTGTTCCTGGCAATCGAGTAGCGGTTCCGTCTCCTTAACGCCACGTAGGTTTTAATTGTTGGGAACTACAAACATAAAAGCCTAAAACTAAAACTTTGAGTTCCGATCGAATAGCCTAAACTTTGATTTTTTGGTAGGAGCAATTTATGAATTGCTCCTACTATATTTAGTCTTACCTCACACATTCCTAATTGCCATCCATATTTTGGCTTCTTCAGTATTTCCCCGATCGGTTCAGAAACTGTATCTTCAGCAAGATATTCTCAATTTTCTCTTGCATTTTGAATTGGTACACAGCTATATGTACTTAAAGTAATAGCTGAAAGACTTGGAGAACACATGTCAGGAACTACGCCAAATTCAGAAATGCAATACCGAGTTCTGGGCAGTACAGGAGAAAAAGTTTCTGCGATTGGATTGGGTGGTTGGCACATCGGCTTGAAAAATGTTGATGAACAACTGGGTATCCGTATTGTTAGAACAGCCATCGATCGCGGCATTACATTTATGGATAACAGTTGGGATTACAACGGTGGAGTCAGCGAAATTCGGATGGGAAAAGCCCTGCGCGATCGCTACCGCGATAAAGTTTTCCTGATGACGAAAATCGATGGGCGCTCTAAAAAAGAAGCAGCAAAACAGCTAGACGAATCACTTCAACGCCTGCAAGTGGATTGCATCGATCTCGTTCAGCACCACGAAATTATTCGGTACGAAGACCCGCATCGAGTTTTTGATGAAGAAGGGGCGAATGCTGCCTTCATTGAGGCACGGAAAGCTGGCAAACTCCGATACATCGGCTTTACTGGACACAAAGACCCCCATGTTCATCTGCATACGCTGGAAGTTGCAGATGCTCACGGCTTTAAATTTGATACGGCTCAGATGCCGCTCAATGTCATGGATGCTCATTACCGCAGCTTTGCAAAGCTGGTTGTGCCAGAACTGGTAAAACAAAACATCGGTGTTCTGGGAATGAAAAGTATGGCAAACGGTATTCTTTTAAAATCCAATACTGTAACGCCGATTGAGTGTCTACACTATGCTTTGAATCTGCCTACATCGGTTGTGATTACCGGAATTGACAGTATGGAGATTTTAGAGCAAGCTTTTGAAGCTGTGCGAACTTTCCAGCCAATGAATGACGAGCAAGTGCGATCGCTCTTAGCAAAAACAGCAGAAGCAGCATCACGCGGCGAATTTGAGCCTTTCAAAACTTCATCAATTTTTGACAGCACCGCCCAAAATCCAGATTGGCTGGGAGAGGAACCAGAGCGCATCCAACAATTGATGCCAGCGTGATGCTTTCTTAGAGGATGTCTGAAAAGTCTTTAGTGATGTATCAAATACTCTTAGATCCCCCTAAATCCCCCTTAAAAAGGGGGACTTTAATTCCGTTGTTTAATTACCAGCAAAAAATCTTTACTCAAATTTCAATCTATCAAAATAGTGAACTTGTTTCATGACTAATGACGCAACAATTTCTATCTATAGATCGATATGGCGAAGAAACTAAATGAAGTAAAAATAGTATACTAAATCACATGAGATTGTATTCTATGAAATCGAATTATTTTACAAAGCAGCTTTCCACAGTAAAACGCTGGATGGCTACAACACTGTTTTGTATGTTAGCGATCGCTTTTGTTTGGCAAGGTGCATTTTTCTCGAACACCTCAGCAATTGCCGATCCTGCTGCAAGCTTGATTGCATCAAAAGATGCGGGCGACAAAGTTCAAGATAAAGCCAGTGAAGATGCTGGACGAGCCAAGAATTTCATCCAAGAGACAGCAGATAAAGTTAAGCAAGCTGCTAGGGACAACGCCAGTAAAGTTGACCAATCAACAGAAAGTGGTAGTTTTGCTGAACGCAAAGCAAAGAGAGACGCGGCTACAATTCAAAAAAGAGCAAATGAAGATTCCGCTCGGACACAGAAAGCAGTAGACAATACAAAAAATGCTGTTGAACGCACTGTTGATAGCATCAAGGATGCGTTTGGTAAATAGTAGTCTTGTTTGATTTGTGAAAATCGAAAGGCTTAGATCCCCGATTTCTTTGAGAAGTCGGGGATATTTAAGTAAATACTGAATTTAGCTAAGACATATTTGTTGCGCCTAGATGAACTAGCGATCGCTAATAAGGTTAGACAGAATAATAAAATAATTATTAAATACTTGCTAGCAATTCTGCTGAACATATAGCTGGAAATTAAGATATTTAACTGTGTTTTGCGATCGCTTCAAAAAGCAAAACTGATTGACCGAGTTCAATAATTTCCGCAGAATGCTTCTGAAAGCTTGATTTTCTATACAAATTGCGGAGTGCATTTAAGTGGCATTACTTATTGACAAATGTGCTATTAGTTTATGCGATCTAAACCTGATTTTGACGAATTGTTAATGATTTAGAGATTTTTCACCATTATTAATTACGAAGTTATACTTTCCACTACAACTTAGTAACAATGTAAGAGTGTGATTATGTGGACAACCCGACCGTGGGAAAATCAAAATACCGAAACTGGAAGTTAAAGAGGAAAACACTATAATATGCATCTGAGCGAAATCACCCATCCTAATCAGTTGCACGGTTTATCTGTTCGCCAACTACAACAGATTGCCCGTCAGATTCGAGATAAGCATCTCCAAACCGTAGCAGTTAATGGTGGACACTTGGGGCCAGGGTTGGGTGTTGTAGAATTAACGCTAGGACTTTACCAAACACTGGACTTAGATCGGGATAAAGTGATTTGGGATGTAGGACACCAAGCCTATCCCCACAAACTCCTTACAGGACGCTACGATCGCTTCCACACCCTCAGACAAAAGGACGGAGTTGCTGGTTATCTCAAACTCTGTGAAAACAAGTTTGACCACTTCGGGGCTGGACATGCTTCTACAAGTATTTCCGCAGCATTGGGCATGGCTTTAGCGCGAGACTTGAAAGGCGAAAAATTTAAAGCCGTTGCTGTGATTGGGGATGGGGCGCTGACTGGCGGTATGGCTTTAGAAGCCATCAACCACGCGGGACACATGCCGAAAACTAACCTGTTGGTTGTTCTCAACGACAACGACATGTCTATATCTCGCAACGTCGGCGCGATTCCCCGCTATCTGAACAAAATGCGCCTCAGCCAGCCGGTGCAATTTATCAAAGATAATCTTGAGGAACAATTCAAGCAAATTCCCTTCGTGGGTGAATCTTTGTCTCCCGAACTCGGACGCATCAAAGAAGGTATGAAACGTTTGGCTGTTCCCAAGGTAGGGGCAGTTTTTGAAGAACTCGGTTTTACCTACATTGGCCCAGTAGATGGGCATAATCTCGAAGAATTGATTGCTACCTTCCAACAAGCACATCAAATACAAGGCCCAGTTTTGGTACACGTAGCCACAGTTAAGGGCAAAGGCTATGAAATTGCTGAACTAGATCAAGTTGGCTACCACGCCCAAAGCCCATTCAACGTTGCAACCGGCAAAGCCATTCCTTCCAGCAAACCCAAACCACCGGCTTATGCCAAAGTCTTTTCTCACACTCTGGTGAAACTCGCCGAACAAAACCCCAAAATCGTTGGGATTACTGCGGCGATGGCAACGGGGACAGGTTTAGATAAACTTCAAGCCAAACTGCCCAATCAATATATTGATGTCGGCATTGCTGAACAACACGCAATTACCCTAGCAGCCGGACTTGCAACTCAAGGGATGCGCCCCGTAGCCGCCATTTATTCTACCTTTTTGCAACGCGCTTACGACCAGATAATTCACGATGTCTGCATCCAAAATCTGCCAGTATTTTTCTGCTTAGATCGGGCCGGAATTGTTGGATCTGATGGCCCCACTCACCAGGGCATGTATGACATCGCTTATCTGCGTTGCATTCCCAACATTGTAATCATGGCACCGAAAGACGAAGCAGAACTGCAACGCATGGTAGTAACTGGTGTTAACCATACCAGTGGCCCGATCGCTATGCGCTACCCTCGTGGCAATGGCTACGGCGTTCCCCTAATGGAGGAAGGTTGGGAACCTTTGGAAATTGGTAAAAGCGAAATTCTCCGCACTGGCGATGATGTGTTAATCGTCGCTTATGGCACAATGGTCTATCCAGGAATGCAAGCTGCGGAAATTCTCAGCGAACATGGCATTGAAGCAACTGTAATCAACGCCCGTTTTGTTAAGCCTTTGGATACCGAGTTGATTTTACCCTTAGCTAAGAAAATTGGCCGTGTCATCACCCTAGAAGAAGGTTGTATCATGGGTGGCTTTGGTAGTGCGATCGTTGAAGCTTTAATGGATGCAGATATTCTCGTTCCTGTCAAGCGATTCGGTGTCCCAGATGTGTTAGTAGATCATGCTGAACCCGATGAATCTAAAACAGAACTAGGTTTAACTAGTCATCAAATAGCAGAGAGAGTTTTGTCAGCTTTCTTTAAGCAGCAAGTATCTGCTGTCGTCTAGTTAATTCTTTGTAGAATGAATCGCCCCCACTTGTGACTTAGGTGTGGGCGATTCCCTTTTGAAAACGACAAGTTTAATATCCGTAATATGGTGTTTGGTTAAACCTGAGTCAATTACCGAAAACTATGAGGTATTAAATAATTACTTAAATTAATTTTTATCGCTTTATTATCTGTATACTTAATCTAGTTAATTACTACGATTAGTATACTATCAATTCACTAGTATCATCAATTTGGTAGCAAGCGATCGCTTGATATTTTTATGGGTTTAACGAATGAAGTTTAACCCCGTGTTTTGTCATGGTCTTTTTCAAAAAAAAACCATATTTCGATATTGAATATATAAGAGTCTTTGTCAAAATTTCAAAAGCAGAGAACAACATAATAATTAATATTCAATACTAAATATTGAGCTAAAAAAAACATGTAATACGTATTACATAGTGTGCTAAAGTATATCTGCATATCTTAAACCCAAAAAAGGCTAGTAAAACTATGGCTATTCAAGGAACAAACAATAACGATAATTTAGTCGGCACTTCTGGAAATGATACGATTGAAGGCTTAAATGGTAATGATAGCCTTTATGGGCTAGGCGGAAACGATCAATTATTAGGTGGTTATGGAAGTGATACCTTGTATGGTGGTGCAGGAAACGATCAATTTGTCTTAGAGAACTTTCGTGGTTCTGTTGGTGCTAAAGACCTAGACATCGTAACAGATTTTCAAAAAGGAGCAGATAAAATTGATCTCAGAACTCTTGGTATCAGTGACTTCAATACTATCTCACTGCTGATAAATGAAGATACAGATAATAATGCCATAATTAGCACTCGCTATAACTTATATGACGGCGATTATTATTATCGAATCCAAATCAATGGCATTCGCAAAAGTCAATTACTTGCTAGTGATTTTATTTTCAATAGTGCAGTTGTGAATGACACCATCAGTGGAACTGGTAACAATGATGATTTGTTTGGTGGCTTAGGTAATGATAGCTTGCTAGGTAATAGCGGTAATGACCGTTTGTTTGGTGAACAGGGAGACGACAAATTATTAGGTGGTTATGGAAGTGATACCTTGTATGGTGGTGCAGGAAACGATCAATTTGTCTTAGAGAACTTTCGTGGTTCTGTTGGTGCTAAAGACCTAGACATCGTAACAGATTTTCAAAAAGGAGCAGATAAAATTGATCTCAGAACTCTTGGTATCAGTGACTTCAATACTATCTCACTGCTGATAAATGAAGATACAGATAATAATGCCATAATTAGCACTCGCTATAACTTATATGACGGCGATTATTATTATCGAATCCAAATCAATGGCATTCGCAAAAGTCAATTACTTGCTAGTGATTTTATTTTCAATAGTGCAGTTGTGAATGACACCATCAGTGGAACTGGTAACAATGATGATTTGTTTGGTGGCTTAGGTAATGATAGCTTGCTAGGTAATAGCGGTAATGACCGTTTGTTTGGTGAACAGGGAGACGACAAATTATTAGGTGGTNACTGATACTATTAACTTTAGCGGTACTACAGTTGCCGTCAACCTAAATCTAGGTTTAACCACCTCGCAAACGGTTAATAGTAATCTCAAACTCATTCTCTCTGCCAATAACGTTATCGAAAATGCAACAGGTGGCACAGGTAATGACACTCTCACTGGTAATACACTGAATAACACTTTAATTGGTGGTGGCGGAAACGATCAACTCCAAGGGTTAACAGGAAATGATACCTATTCTTTCATAGCTGATAGTGCCTTGGGAACCGACACAATTACAGAAACCTCAACCGGTGGTACTGATACTATTAACTTTAGCGGTACTACAGTTGCCGTCAACCTGAATCTAGGTTTAACCACCTCGCAAACGGTTAACAGTAATCTCAAACTCATTCTCTCTGCCAATAACGCGATTGAAAATGCAACAGGTGGCACAGGCAATGATATTCTCACTGGTAATACACTGAATAACACTTTGATTGGCGGTGACGGAAATGACACTCTTGGAGGAGGCAATGGTAATGATACTCTTACAGGTGGAGTTGGTAATGATAAATATCTGTTCCAAAGCAATGCTGTCTTTAACACAAGCTTAGGCGTTGATTACATCACCGATTTTCAAGCCGGACAAGACCAGATTGTGCTGAGTAAAACCACCTTTAATGCTATTACTAATAGTGCAGGTCAGGCTTTAACTGACTTTGCAGTTGTCACTGGTAATCAATTCGTCAACGCTAGTAATGCGCGTATTGTCTTTAGCCAAAGTAGTGGCAGCCTATTCTATAACCAAGATGGCAACGTTCTGGGTACAGGAACAGTGTTTGAATTTGCCCGTTTAGGAAATTCTGATATTACTCTCAGTAGTAGCAATTTCAGTCTGATTGCCTAGTACTCTGTCAACTTTCAATTGATAGATAATCAAGTTCGTAGTAAGGACTTTAGTCCTTATTTTTCAGTACTAAAGTCCTTACTACAAACCCTCAAAACTAGCTTAAAAAAGGCTAAGTTGGGCTGCGCTTACGCCTTCCTTCATTAAAGCGATCGCTACGATAAGCTAGTCTAACGCATAAATATTGACGCTGATTTATTTAGCACATCAGATTTTGAGCCAAAACTCGCCTACCGAATGAATAAGTGTCTTACAATTACGAATTACGAATTATCAATTACGAATTATGTTGATACCTTCCACAAACCAGGTTTATCCCGTTATTTGGCACAACGACTCAGTGTCACTAATTGACCAAACCCGCCTACCCAACGAGTATGAATTTGTCGAAATTCACCGCAGTGAAGATATGGCGCGGGCAATTAAAACAATGATTGTGCGGGGTGCGCCGGCAATTGGTGTAGCTGCGGCTTATGGAATGTATCTTGGCGCAAGGGAAATTGAAACTAGCGATCGCACCGAATTTTTGCAACACTTAGATAAAATTGCCCAGTTATTACGTTCTACTCGTCCGACGGCGGTAAATTTATTTTGGGCAATTAGCCGAATGATCAAAACCGCCTACGAAACACTGGGAACGGTAGAAGAAATCAAGCAAACTCTTTTGCAGACAGCCCAAGCAATTAATACTGAAGACTTGCAAACTTGTCAAGCGATCGGCGACAATGGTTTGGCAGTTTTGCCCACTACCCCCGAAAGGCTGACGCTACTTACCCACTGCAATGCTGGGGCGCTAGCTACGGCTGGTTATGGCACTGCTTTAGGTGTTGTGCGTTCCGCTTGGAGGGAAGGACGTTTAGAACGTTTATTTGCCGACGAAACCCGTCCCCGTTTGCAAGGTGCAAAACTCACCGCTTGGGAATGTGTGCAAGAAGGGATTCCAGTAACATTAATTACTGATAATATGGCAGCCCATTGCATGAAACAGGGTTTGATTCATGCTGTAGTTGTGGGTGCCGATCGCATTGCTGCTAATGGTGACACTGCTAATAAAATTGGTACATATAGTGTTGCGATCGCAGCTAAAGCTCATAATATCCCCTTCTTTGTCGCTGCACCCCTTTCCACCGTTGATTTTGAATTAGCTGATGGCAGCAAAATTCCTATTGAAGAACGCGATCCAACAGAAATCTATCAAGTAGGGGATACTATTCTCACGCCTGAAGGTGTGGATTTTTACAACCCAGCTTTTGATGTGACTCCGGCTAATTTGATTACAGCGATTATTACAGAGAATGGAGCGATCGCACCTGAGAAATTAGCAAAATCACAGGTAAAGCAATTAGTGTAATTGGCAATCTCTAAGCGAAGTTTGAAAGGTAAAGGAACGAACCGCAAAGGACGCAAAGGAAGAAAAAGAGAAATACAAAGTTGATTGACAGACTATTAAAAATGAACCTTTCCCTGTTTTGAAATAAAGTTCAAGTATTTTCCCTCTCCGACTCGGAGAGGGACAGATTTTGCGTAGTAAAACCAGGGAGAGGTCTTTTGATTCGACTAATTAGCCCTAATACACTTAACCAAAATGCTGAATAATTGCCTCAGCAAATTCAGAACATTTTAAGGGTTCAACTGGCGGTTCTAGCAACCGGGCTAAATCGTAGGTGACTTGACTATTTGCGATCGCATCGCTTAAACCTTTCTTAACTAGGTCTGCGGCTTCTTGCCAACCCATAAATTCCAGCATCATCACACCAGACAAAATCACCGAACCAGGATTAATCCGATCTAAGCCGGCGTGTTTGGGTGCAGTGCCGTGGGTAGCTTCAAATATGGCACTAGAATCACCAATATTTGCCCCTGGCCCCATTCCTAATCCACCAACTATGGCCGCAGCCGCATCAGACAAATAATCGCCGTTCAAGTTCATCGTCGCCAAAATCGAATACTCATCCGGTCTGGTTTGGATTTGTTGAAAAATACTGTCAGCAATCCGGTCATTCACCAAAACTTTCTCTTTCCATTTGCCATCGCCGTGGGTTGCCCAAATTGTGTTAAGAACAGTTTCAACTTCCTTGACAACTTGCGCTTTCTTGTCTGGAGTGAGATTATCAAACCCAGGTTCAATCTGGCGGGCGTTTTCTTCCAAGGAAATATTCGGATTTTTTTCCTTGTTACTCAAAATCCAAGATTCCTGTTCTGTAACAGTTTCTTGGCGAAATTCACTGGTTGCTAATTCATAACCCCAATCCCGGAAAGCCCCTTCGGTGTACTTCATGATGTTGCCCTTATGCACCAAAGTCACTTGTTGCTTATTTTTGGGCAATAGTAAGGCGTGTTTGATGGCACGTCTAACTAGGCGTTGGGAACCAGTTTTGCTGATGGGTTTGATGCCAATACCAGAATCAAGAGGAATGCGTTTTTTCCCGTGTTCTGGGGTGGCGGGGATTAGTTCTTCGTTAAGAATCTTAATTAAGCGATCGCCAATTTCGCTACCTTGTCGCCACTCAATGCCCAAATAAATATCTTCCGTATTTTCCCGATAAACAATTACATCAAGCTTTTCGGGATTTTTGTGGGGTGAGGGTGTACCTGCATAGTAACGGCAAGGACGCACGCAGGCATACAAGTCAAAAATTTGCCGTAGTGCCACATTTAAAGAACGAATTCCTCCCCCAATGGGAGTAGTCAAAGGCCCTTTAATCGCTACACCATATTCCTCAATTGCTGTTAGAGTATCTTGAGGTAAATACTGGTAAGTTCCGTATAAATCACAAGCTTCGTCACCAGCGTAAACCTTGAACCAGCTAATTTGACGCTGACCCTTATATGCTTTGGCTACCGCAGCATCGAGAACCTTTTGCGTAGCAGGCCAGATGTCTATACCTGTACCATCGCCACGAATAAAGGGGATAATTGGATTGTCCGGTACGATTGGTTCACCATTTTTGAAGGTGATTTTTGCTCCGGCTGCGGGGGGGGTAATCTTTTCGTACATCGTTCACACACTCCTAATCGATACGCTGATAGTCAAAAAATCCTTATGTGGCAGGCTTGTATATTGGGGACTGGGGATTGGGTATTGGGTACTGGGTACTGGGGATTGGGAGGAGACACGAAGTGATTTTTTCAATAATTCACCCTTGTCCTCCATGTCCCCTCAGTCGTAGTACCCAGTCCCTAGTCCCTAGTCCCCAGTCCCTAGTCTCCAGATTTTCCCCCTATTCCCCTTGTACATTATTTGGGGATTTAAGTGGGGAATTCAGTGAAGCGATCGCAATTTTGTACGATCAAAAATAGTAAACTACTTTTCGCTATCAGTGCTTCACTTTCGAGAATGCCCGATAGCTTACCGCTCTTTCACTGACCGCTAAAACGAGAATGGCATGACAGACCCAATGATTTTATCAGACCCGGCAAATGACATCGACTCCCTGCGACGACCGTTAATCGCTGGGTCTGAAAAAGTCCAACAACAGATAATCCCACAGTTAGCTGAGTTGGGTAATGAGGGATTAGACGTGTTGATGGAATTTTTACTGAAACGACGTGAGAACCCAGCAACTTGGATTGATGGCAAAGCTTACCAAGTCCTCTACAACTCTGATGCACCTCAAGTCAAAGAATTTCTGCGCTCCTCTTTTCCTGAGGGAATTGTACCTCTAAAATCAGAGTGCGGGATTAACTACAATTCTTTGCAACAGCTACTTGCTGCTCAAGACTTCCAAGCAGCCGATCGCGTCACCATCGAAAAAATGTGTGAATTATCAGGGCCAACGGCTGTACAACGAAAATGGTTGTACTTTACTGAGGTAGAAAAGACCTCGGCTGTTGACTTGCAAACCATTAATAACCTCTGGTTAGTCCACTCGGAAGGTAAATTTGGCTTTTCAGTGCAGCGAGAAATCTGGTTGAGTTTGGGTAAAAATTGGGAGAATTTCTGGCCGAAAATTGGCTGGAAAGCAGGTAATACCTGGACGCGATATCCTAACGAGTTTACCTGGGATTTGAGTGCGCCTAGAGGTCACTTACCCCTCTCTAATCAACTCCGGGGGGTACGAGTTTTTGCTTCTTTACTCTCTCACCCAGCTTGGTCGAAGAATCCAGAAAAATGATTATAATTTCATGAAGTTTGAGTGGGACGAAAACAAAGCGGCAATAAATCTTTTAAAACATCAGGTTTCTTTTGAAGAAGCCAAAACTGTTTTCGATGATCTGCTCTATGTTGACTTCTACGATCCAGACCACTCTGATGATGAGGAGCGTTACCTTATTATTGGAGAATCAAATCGGGGACGCTTACTAATCATCTCCTATACCGAGAGAGGAAATTCAATTCGTCTCATTAGTGCAAGAGAAGTAACGCGATCCGAGCGAGAAGCATACAAAGAAGGGTAAGCCAAAAATGGAAGATGATTTGCGATCAGAGTATGACTTGAAGAGCCTAAAAGTCAGAAAGTTTGGTTCTGAACGAAAGAGCTTTGGTAAGACAACAATTCGTTTAGAACCTGATGTTGCAAAGGTTTTTCCTAATGCCGATGCTGTCAATGAGGCTCTAAGATTTCTGATTAGAATTGTGCAGGACAACCAAATCTCTGCACTTGCGAAGCAGCCTCATAGTTACTCGGAGGGAGCGGATAAAACCTCCTAGTAGTGAGTTGGAAATGTCGCAAATCCCAAACTGAAAATATCAAATTAGATAATGGCAAATGTTCGTCTAGAAGATATTAAGCGTAGATTCAATAACGTTACCGCTATTGAGGATATTACCTTTGAAATTCCTGATGGCGAATTTTGGGTTTTAGTTGGGCCATCGGGTTGTGGTAAGTCTACAATTTTGCGAACGATCGCTGGTTTAGAAACTGCCACATCAGGTAAACTCTATATTGGCGATCGCTTGGTAAATAATATCCCAGCCAGACAACGAGATGTGGCGATGGTGTTCCAAAACTACGCTCTCTATCCTCACATGAGCGTGGCCCAAAACATCGGCTTTGGCTTGCAAATGCGGAAGGTTGACCGAAAAATCATTCAAGAACGGGTGATGAATGTGGCGCGATCGCTTTCTCTGGATCGCCTGCTGGATCGGAAACCCAAACAGCTTTCTGGAGGACAGCAACAACGGGTAGCATTAGGGAGAGCGATCGCTCGTGAACCCCAAGTGTTTTTACTTGATGAACCTTTATCTAATTTAGATGCCCAATTGCGCGATGATACAAGGGCAGAATTGAAACAGTTACATCAAGAATTAGGCATTACGACAATTTACGTCACCCACGATCAAGTTGAAGCCATGACTTTGGCTGATAAAATTGTCGTACTCAATCGCGGGCGAATTCAACAAATCGGCGATCCCCAAACTATTTATGCAAGTCCCGCTAATCAGATGGTGGCAAGTTTT
Source organism: Nostoc sp. 'Peltigera membranacea cyanobiont' 213 (assembly GCF_002245975.1). NCBI lineage: Bacteria > Bacillati > Cyanobacteriota > Cyanophyceae > Nostocales > Nostocaceae > Nostoc > Nostoc sp. 'Peltigera membranacea cyanobiont' 213. The sequence continues at coordinate 15,410 of NZ_NOLI01000147.1, forward strand.
TTAGGCAGTCCACCGATGAATATTTTCCGTGCAATCTATCAAAATAACGGTTTTGATGTGAGTGGGCAGTTATTAACGATTCCAGCAGATGTGAATGAAAAATTAAAGTTGCGTCAGGGGCACAGTTTTGATTTGGGGATTCGCCCAGAGCATATTTTGATTAACGAACCGCCAAGTCGCCAAGAAGGAAATGATAGTCAGCTGATTGTGGAAGTTAAGGTGGTAGAACCTTTGGGAAGGGAAACTTTGATTCGTGCTGGCTTACCTGGTTCGGCGGTGGTGTTGAATATTCAGGTAGGTGGAGATGTGCGTCTGCGTCCAGGCGATCGCCTTTCTCTGCAACTTGATTTAAATCACTTGTTTGTATTTCATCCCGAAACTGGAGACAGAATATTATAAGCGCTTCGGAATGTAAAATATAATTGTTTTGTGTGCGATCGCTGTAATTGGTGGCGAGGGATAGGTTAGCGATCGCATCCAGAATCATCACCACACCACCGTTAATCCAATTTTTGACCGTAACTCTGACCTTGCCCTTGCGTCGCGCGATCGCGGTCAGTCAATCCAATAGCGAAAATTTGCTGTATCTCTTGCTGAGTAAGAATCTTGGTGCGTCCATGCCGATTTACTTTCACATTTCACCACTACACCCCGTTAACTCTTAATTTTCAGGTTACAGCAGTGAGAAGTGTTTATATCCATAATCAGGATCAAATAATGATTCAATCACTACAAAAACTATTTACATTTGATGAATATTTAGAATTTTTAGAAACACAACCGGAAAAGAAATGAATTTTTCTAACTTGGGTAATGAACCATTATGGGAGAAACAATCTATCCTTAGTAAACCAGATTCAATTCCATTAGTGATTGAAGTCGTCAGTACTAACTGGAGAGATGATTATCATAAAAAGTTTGCTGACTATGAAGAAATGGGTATTCAAGAATATTGGATTGTTGATTATGCGGCTTTGGGTAGCAAGGAATTGATAGGCGACCCCAAACAGCCAACAATCACAATTTACTCTTTAAGTGATGAGGGTGAATATCGTGGTAAACAGTTTAGAGGAGACGACCGTATAGAGTCGCCAACATTTCCAGATTTAAATCTAACCGTTGAACAAATTTTTTCAGTGCGTTATTCATAAAAACTCATTTCCCGACATTAAATAAAGCTTATGGAAAATGTCGCTAGCTCAGAAGAATTCAAAGCCTTAAAACGTCAGCTTAACGCCAAGTCTAACTAGCTTGCACACCCTCTAAAAAAGCCACTAAGCACATCACACTTAATCAATCGACCCAATATCCGATAATTCCCTTAACACCCGGTAGCGTCTCTTGTGACGACTGGGTTTATTTTTTTTGGTGGTTGGGTGCGAACCTATGATTAGTTGTAAAAAGATAGTTTAGGTAAAAATACATAACGTTTTGAATGTTAGTACTTAATATTACAAGTTTTGTAAATAGTTTCTTAAACTGCCATAAATAATCGCAAATTTCCGATTTTTTGTAGCCAAAATCTAAGAAAATAAAAACTGCAATAGAGACTTAATGGATTTGCTGCAAAAACTTATATGACTATTAATCGACGCAATTTCTTGTTTTTACTCACAGCAGGTGCGGGTGCTTTTGTATTCGATGCTTGTGCATTGGCAGAGAAATCTCCTAAAGGAAACACTGCAATTCCTGAAAAAACACCTGAAACAACACCAAATAAAACATCAGAAAAAACAGGTGCAATCCAACTACCGCCTTTAGCTTACGCCTACGAAGCGCTGGAACCACACATTGATGCTAAAACGATGCAGTTTCACCACGATAAACACCATGCAACTTATGTAAAAAACTTGAATGCAGCGTTAGATAAACACCCAGAACTGAAAGGCAAAACTATTGAAGAACTGTTGCAGAAACTTGACAATGTACCAGAAGATATTCGCAAAACAGTACGCAATAGTGGCGGTGGTCATGTAAATCACTCAATGTTCTGGGAAATTATGAAGCCAAAAGGTGGGGGAGAACCAACAGGAAATATAGCCTCCGCAATTAATCAAAGTTTTGGTAGTTTTGCAGCTTTCAAACAAAAGTTTAATGAAGCTGGTGCCGGTCGTTTTGGTAGTGGTTGGGTTTGGCTAGTCCGTAACAAAGGTGGCAAGTTGGAAGTGACAACTACAGCTAACCAAGATAGTCCCTTAAGTGTAGGTAAATATCCCATTCTGGGTAATGACGTATGGGAACACGCATATTATCTGAATTACCAGAATCGCCGCGTCGATTATTTAGATGCTTGGTGGAACGTGGTTAATTGGGATGAGATTAACAAGCGGTTTGCAACTGCAAGTAAATTTGCCTAAATATGGGGATAAAAGGCGAGATAAACCGCGTCCATATTGAAAACTGTAGTTCTTTTCGTATGAAAAGAAAAACCCTCATCCCCCAGCCCCTTCTCCCAAATTTGGGAGAAGGGGAGCCGGAAAGAAGTCCTTCTCCCAAGAAGGGAGAGGGATTTAGGGTGAGGGCAAAAACTACCGTTCTCAACATATATGAGGTTTAGAAAAAAAAGTTGCTCTTCCACTCCTGTCAAAGGATTTTGGATTTTTTCCGCTCACCAGGTGCAGGGCATGAACCAAAATAATCTAAAATATGAAATTTATACTGTCAATTAGGAGGTTGAGCATCTACCGAGGAATGCACATAAGGTGCGAACAAAGAACGTTCCTCTGGGCGTAACCGCCTTGGGCGCATTGTTTGTCTATCCACAAACAAGCCTTTTTGCCATCCCTCTGCTGCTAATATTCTCTGTTCGTTATAGAAACAAAACTGCATAGTAGCAGAGGCATTCTTCAATTCAGAAATCCACATTTCTACCTGCACACGCTCACCCAAATAGAGCGGTGATTTGTAGGTGATGTTGGTTTGAACCAAAACCGGAGCAAACCCCTGCTCAAAGATTTTCTGTGTTGGCATCTCAACGGCTTGCAGCAGTTTTGTCCGTCCAATTTCCATCCATTGAACATAAACAGTGTTGTTCACATGACCAATAAAATCAATATGGAAAGAATAAACCTCTAACTCAAAGGAAATTTTTTGCATCTTCAGTCCTCAAAGTCACTGCTCAGTGACAAAGTATCATAGTCAAAGAGGTTTTTGAGTAGGTACACCAATAGCGCGGGGAAACTGAACTGGTGTGGTGGCTACCTTACGCAAATACACACAGTGCCGGATGCTGTGACTCAGAGGTGTTGTAAATTGTTCGATTGATTCAATAACGCCACCCAACTGCTTGACAGCATTTTGTAAACTTGTGGTTTCTTCTTCTGTCCAATTACCACGATAGATTATGGCTAAACCACTTAGTTTGAGTAATGGTAGGGCATATTCTGCACAAACAGAAGCTGTCCCAACAGCGCGGATCAATGCAATATCATAAGCTTGTCGGTGCTGGGGGTGATGACCGATTTCTTCAGCCCTACTAACAATAGTTTTGGCATTAGTAAGGGCAAGTTCAGTTAATATATTGTCGATAAAAGTAATTTTTTTCCCAGTGGAATCGAGAAGAGTAATTGGGCAATTAGGTACTGTAATTGCCACTGGAACACCTGGAAAACCTGCACCTGTACCAATATCAATGATAGCAGGGGGAGTAGGAGAGAAATTTGCTGATAACAGGGGTACAATTCCTCGTAGAGAATCCCAGAGATGTTTTTCCCAAAACTCTTGGGGGTCAGTAATGCGAGTTAAATTTAGTTGAAGATTACCTTCTAGGATTAAATCATAAAGCCTTTGGAATTGTGCTTGCTGTTGGACAGTCGGTTGCCAATTCAGAGTTTGCTGCCAGATTTCTGCCATCTCAGGCAATAAGTTTGTCATTTGTCATTGGTCATTTGTCATTTGTCATTCGGTATGGGGTATTGGATATTATTTCTTCTTTTTTCCCCAGTCCCCAGTCC
>NZ_NOLI01000148.1:0-19320 GCF_002245975.1 Nostoc sp. 'Peltigera membranacea cyanobiont' 213
TTGGGGGTTAGGGGGAATTATTAAAAAAGAAGTCCTTATCTTGTTTCTCCCCATTCCTTAGTACCGAGTCCCCAGTCCCTAATCCCCATTCCCTAATCCCCCAGAATGTAGATAAGGCTTAAGGATGAAAGCACCATTACCTGATAACGAAGCACAGAGAATCGAGACGCTTTTGGAGTATAAGATTCTCGATACGCCACCTGAAGCCGCTTTTGACGACATCACCCGTTTAGCATCGTATATTTGTCAGACTCCTATTGCCTTAATTAGCTTAATTGATACAAATCGCCAGTGGTTTAAGTCAAAAGTCGGCTTGGAAGCTCTAGAAACACATCGAGATTTGGCATTCTGTGCCCATGCTATTCTACAGCCTGATGTTTTTGTTGTGCCTGATGCAACAGATGACGAACGGTTCGCCACCAACCCACTAGTAACATCTGACCCAAATATTCGCTTTTATGCTGGCGTTCCTCTGACTAATCCAGAGGGATATGCGTTCGGAACCCTGTGTGTAATTGACTACGTACCACGCGAACTTACCCCAGATCAGATAGAGGCATTACGAACATTAGGTCGTCAAGTCATCAAGCAATTGGAATTACGCCGAAATTTAGCAAGTTTGGTATTTGTGACTAAAAAAGGCAAGCAGGCACAGAAGGTAAGCAAACAATTTTTTAAAAAGATTGCGGCTGGTTTTGGTCTAGCATCAGTAATTTTAGTTTTGATTGGTGTAGTTTCCTATCAAAATACAAGAGTATCTATTAATAATCGCAGTATAGTAAAAAATACTTATAAAAAAATCAACACCCTAGAAGAACTACTATCTCAGATCAAGGATGCGGAGAATGGGCAACATAGTTATATTCTCACTGGCAAAGAAAATTATTTAAAACCTTATCAAGAAGCAGTTGCCAACATCGATCGAGAAATTGCCAAACTAAAAAATTTATCTACAGATGAACCAAACCAAGAAAAGCAGATTGCAACCCTTGAATCCCTGATTACAGCTAAACTTACTGAACTAAAACAGACTATCGACTTACGCCAGAACAAGGGATTAGAGGCGGCGTTGCAGGTGCTACTGACAGATAAAAGTCAAAATCTCATGGATGATATCCGCAAGGTGAGCAATGAGATAGAGAATGAGGAAAGGGCGCGGCATCAGCAAGTGTCACAAGCAGCAAAAGCTTGGACTCGCAAAACAACTGTAACAATTGCGATCGCTATTTGCCTAAGTTTTATCATTCTTGTTGTAGTTTACTACTTTATCTATCGTGAAGTCACTGAGCGCAAAAGGACAGAAGAAACCTTAAATCATGAACGCAATTTTATCTCAGCAGTCCTTGATACAGCTAGCGCGTTGGTAATAGTTCTCGATTCTCAAGGGCAAATCGTTCGTTTCAATCAAGCTTGCGAGCAAATAACAGGTTACTCCTTCGATGAGGTGAGGGGTAGGTGTTTCTGGAACTTGTTCTTACTTCCTGAAGAGGTGGAGTCGGTTAAAGCAGTTTTTGAGGAATTGCTAACTGGTAGAGGCTTTCTGGAGAAAGAGAACTATTGGGTAATGAAGGATGGTAGTCGCCGACTAATTGCCTGGTCGAATACCTTTTTAAAAAACTATGAAGGGTCAGTGGAATACATCGTTAGTACTGGCACTGACATCACCGATCGCAAGCGATCGCAACAGCAGCTAATTGCACAATATGCTGCAACCCGCGTTTTGGCGGAGTCCACGACGATCGGCGAGGCTACCCCCCAAATCTTACAAGGGATCTGTGAGAGTTTGGGATGGGATTTAGGGGAAATTTGGATGGTGGATCTGCAAGCAAATGTGCTGCGCCTTTCGGACATCTGGCATAAAGCCTCCCTTGAGGTGCAAGAATTTACAGCACTGAAGCGGCAAACCACCTTTATAAAAGGAGTTGGACTACCTGGGCGTGTCTGGGCTAATTCCGAACCTGTTTGGCTTACTGATATCGTCAAGGATCTGAATTTCCCTCACTTCCAAATCGCCAATCAAATAGGATTACACGCCGCTTTCGGTTTTCCGATCCGCAGTGGTAACAAAATCCTCGGTGTGATTACCTGCTTCAATCGTGAAATCCAACCACCCCATCCAGATTTAGCCAAAACGATGAATTCCATCGGCGAGCAAGTAGGGCAGTTTATTCAAAGGAAACAGGCTGAAGAGGAATTGCAACGCCAAAACTTGCGATCGCAACTATTCACCGAAATCACCCTTAAGATTCGCCAGTCTTTGCAAATCGAAGAAATTCTCCAAATCACTGTTGAGGAGGTACAAAAGATTCTCCAGACTGACCGAGTTTTGATCTATCAGCTTTTACCAGATGAATCTGCAACCACGGTCACGGAAGCAGTAGTTTCTGGCTTACCGACAATCAAGGAGCAAAACATCTCCGGCCCATACTTTAGAGCAGAATATCTCCAGCAGTACTATCTACAGCAATACCGTCAAGGACGGGTTTTCGGGCTGGCTGAATTGGATCTGCTGGAACTCCAACAAAGCAATCTGGAATTGTTACAACAGTTTGGAGTCAAAGTCAATTTGGTTGTACCCATACTTGTCAAAGACGAACTTCGCGGTTTGCTCATAGTCCATCAGTGTGATGATTCCCACCAATGGTCTAGTTTTGAAACCGATCTTTTGCGGCAAATAGCCGACCAAGTAGGTATTGCCTTAGCCCAAGCCCAACTATTAGCAGCAGAAACTCGTCAGCGACAAGAACTTGAAATTGCCCGTCGCCAAGCTGAATTAGCTTCTCAGACGAAAAGTGCCTTTTTAGCAAATATAAGTCATGAAATTCGCACTCCGATGAATGCTGTTTTGGGAATGACCAGTTTGGTATTAGATACTCCCTTAGACCCAGAACAGCGAGAATTTATTGAAATAATTCGGATTAGTGGAGACGCTCTTTTAAGTTTAATCAACGAGATTTTGGATCTTTCCAAACTTGAAGTTGGAGAGATGGCTCTAGAAACTCTAGATTTTGACCTATCCACTTGTGTTGAAGAACTGTTAGATTTATTGGCTCCTTCAGCCCATAATAAAGGATTGGAAATTGCCGCACTGATCGATCGCAATGTCCCCATCCACCTCAAAGGAGATGCTGGTAGACTGCGGCAAATTCTGATGAACTTGATGAGCAACGCTATTAAGTTCACCAGCAGTGGTGAAGTATTTGTGGAAGCAGAATTATCTTCCCTTTCCTCTACTACAGCCACCATTCATTTTGCCATCACAGATACAGGTCTTGGTATTAGCCCTGAAGACCAACGCAAACTCTTTACGCCATTTACTCAAGTGGATGCTTCTACCACTCGCAAGTATGGTGGTACTGGTTTAGGATTAGCCATCTGTAAACAACTGGTGACTTTGATGGGAGGAGTAATTGGGGTAGAAAGTCAGATGGGGAAAGGCTCGAAGTTTTGGTTTGAAGTCCCTTTTACCAAGCAACTTGACCCTGTTTTACCAAAATCCGAAGGCGGACTTTTGAACAATCGTCGCTTGTTAGTGGTAGACAGCAATGCTACTAATTGCAAAATTGTCTACCATCAAGCTACTAGGTGGGGAATGCAGGTAGATCGATCTGACAGTATTCCTGCTGCCCTGAAAGCTATTCAGGAAGCTTGTGAGCAGAAGAATTCCTATGATGTAGTCTTGGTTGATATGGAGGTGCCTCAAACAAATGGCATGACTTTAGAAGAACAAATTAAAGCCAATTCGGCAATTGCTGACATCCCTTTGATTGTTCTCACCTCTATTAATCAACGCGCTCAAATGCAACGGGCGCTGAAAGTAGGATTTGCTGCTTATTTAGTCAAACCCCTTAAGCCATCTCGACTCCTCGATACTATTATGACTATTCTAAAAACTCAGCCGGAAGCGGAACAAGGGGCTAGAGACTTAAGGTTAGAGGCTACTAAAGAAATTCCAAGTACAGAAACTTCCAGCATTCTTAATTCTTCTGTTAATGCCTCTACTAAATCTAAGTTAAGAATTCTCTTAGCTGAAGATAATTTGGTGAATCAAAAAGTAGCCTTAAAGCAACTCCAGAGTTTGGGCTACAAAGCCGATGTCGTTGCCAATGGCAAGGAAGTCTTGCAGTTATTAGAAAAAATTCCTTACGATTTGATTCTAATGGATTGCCAAATGCCAATTCTTGATGGTTTAGAAACTACAAAAGAAATTCATCGTTGGCAAGAGGATATTTTTGCTTTGCGTCGTCGTCCTGTGGTAATTGCAATGACGGCTAATGCAATGAAAGAAGACGAACAAATGTGTCTCAATGCAGGAATGGATGACTATCTGAGTAAGCCAATATTTAAAGAAAAATTAGCTGCGACTCTAGAGCATTGGACAGGCGCGATCTTCTCGCAACAAGAGGCAGTTGTGTACGAACAAACAGTTCCCAGCACAAACAACGGCACAGTTGACCTAGAAATTGATTGGGAACACTTGCATCGAATATCGGGAAATGACGCAGAATTTGAATTAAGTTTATTGCAAGTATGCGTTGAAGATATTAAACCCCGTTTAGAGATAATTAAAGCAGCGATCGCGGCTAATGACTTTGGACAAATTGTGCGAGAAACTCATCATCTCAAAGGTGCGAGTACCAATATTGGAGCCAGAGGTATGTATCTAGCGGCTGACAAACTAGAAAAATTAGCTTACCATCAACAGCTTAGAGATGCTACTAAGTTAATTTTAGAGTTAAAAGAATTTGTCAACTCCATTGAAGATTTTTTAACAAGAAGTAATTCAGGAGCTAGGGGTCAATAGTTTTGTTTGGCAGAAGCAGGAGATAGAAACTTTCTATGTGTATATTTTATACCTAGCTTACTTGAAAACTACTGTTAAGATGCAAAAACTGCCTTGATGTATACGTACCAGAATAATATTATACAAAAATTTACAAGGTTTTCGTAAAAAAATCTGCATATAATCTTCCAATATCTCCAGCAACATTAGACGACAGGTTTGCTGATATAGTAACTGATACCGTCGGTACTTGACGATTTATCATTATTCAAGAGGTCTTATGAAACGCTTAATCTACATCATCCCTGTTGCCGCAATTGGTTTACTGACATTGGTCGGATGCAACAGCGATCAAAAATCTACTACCCAGAGTCCTGCTACCACTGAAACAACTGCGGCGACAACAGTATCAAAAACTCCTGTTGCTACACAGGGAGGTTTTGATACTTTGGTCGGTGTAGTTTCAAATACAAAAACTGCGGTTCAAGCCGGAAAGTTTGACACAGCCCAACAGGAATTTAATAAGTTTGAAAACGCTTGGTCTAAGGTTGAGGATGGTGTCAAAACTAAATCTTCAAAAACCTATAATGTAATCGAAGATACTGCGACCCAGGTGAAGGGTTCGCTGAAAGCTAAAGATAAAGCGAAATCTCTTAAAGGGTTACAAACGCTTAACACAAATATCGCCACTGTTTCTAAGTAAGAAGTGAGAACCACAAATTAGCAGATTTTTCACCGAAAATCGGCGATAATCCGACTCTTTTAATGGATATCCGAGATAGCCGCCCGCCGATTTAGTCATTAGTCAAAAGTCATTGGTACTAATGACTTTTGACTAACAATATAATGACTTTGATTTCTCCAGGAGATTTTGGATAATGCGTTCATTTCGCAAATACCACCGGACTCTAGCGATTATTTTGGCTTTACCGCTTGCTGTAACATTGTTAACTGGTATTGCAGTTACGCTGGTAGGTGAATGGTCAGCTAACCTTGGAGTTCCTCGTAGTCTACTGCTTTCGATTCATCGTGGTGAAATCTTCGGTTTAGAGGGAATCTACCCGATTTTGAACGGACTAGGGCTATTGGGGTTATTGGTTACTGGATTAAGTATGACTAGTTTGTTTGGTAGGAAAAAGCCAAAATCTGGAAATAATTAGTCAAGAGCGATCGCAATCTTTTAAAGTATAAAAACAAGTAAGTTACCCTGCGATCGCAAAGAATCCCAAAGTAAAAATCAATAAACTTCTTACAGAAATTAGGAAAAGGAGTAATAAAAAACCTTTTCCCCTTAACATACATCTGTTTCCCCCTCTTGCAAAAGCTACTTTTGCAAGAGACTCCATAAGTTGCACCCACAAGGAGCAATGAAATATTTCTTCTCCCTGCGTCCCATTCCCTCACTAAATCGACATTCCATAGAATTTGGACAGACATAACTTTTTCAATTCTTTGACAAGCTCCTGTCACATCAAGCTCTTAACTTTAAAATATTAGTCTTGGCGAAATAATTAGACATGACAAGAATCAGAAAATATTTCCCAATTCTTTACTTTTACCTTTGAAAGTCAAGTTGCAAACCGATTGCACTCATAAGTAAAGTTAGCGCCTTAATTGTCAAAAATCAGAATTGCATTCTAATTTCATTTCTGAATGTCATACTAATTATGTCAGATTGAAATTTCTTTCCCTCTAAAGCAACAAGTCTTTCTCAAGGTTCAAATAACTATGAATAATCTATCTTACCAGTCTCTAGAAAATGAAAAACCTTTATCTACTGTTGATGCAGTGCGTACTTATCTTCACGAGATTGGACGTATACCTTTATTGACTAATGAGCAAGAGATTAATTTTGCCAAGCAAGTTCAAAAAATGATGGCTTTACTGGCTGCAAAAGAAAAATTAGCTATTCAATTAAAACGTCAACCAACACAACAAGAGTGGATTGAAAATACAAATATCGGTGAAAATTCACTGCTGCAACAGCTAGCTCAGGGACATCAAGCCAAGCAGAAAATGATTAAAGCTAACCTGCGGCTTGTAGTATCTATTGCTAAAAAGTATCAAAGACATAACCTAGATTTTCTCGACTTAATTCAAGAAGGAAGTTTAGGTTTAGAGCGAGGAGTTGAAAAATTTGACCCGACTAAAGGATATAAATTTTCAACCTATGGCTATTGGTGGATTCGTCAGGCAATTACACGAGCGATCGCCGAACAAGGACGTACTATCCGCTTGCCTATTCATATTACAGAAAAACTTAACAAAATCAAGCGGATTCAACGCGAGCTAACTCAAAAATTGGGTCGTACTCCGACAGCAGTTGATATCGCTGATGAACTATCTTTAGATCCAAAACAAATTCGAGATTATTTACTCTTAGCACGTCAACCTGTCTCTTTAGAATTACGAGTTGGCTCAGACAAAGATATAGAATTACAAGATATGTTAGAGGATCATGGACTGTCTCCAGAATTATACGCTGACCAAAAATTCCTCCAGCAAAATCTCCAAACTTTATTGTCAAAATTAAATCCCCAACAACGAGAAATATTAACTTTACGTTTTGGTTTAACAGATGAAAATGAACTTTCTTTAGCTGAGATTGGTCAACGTATGGGTATTAGTCGAGAACGAGTGCGACAGATAGAGCAACAAGCTTTGGGTAGTCTAAGAAGACATAAGGATAAGATACACAGCTATCTATAGTAATCCGATTTGATTCCTGAAATTATCTGCGTAGGTAGGGAACAGGGAATAGGGAACTCTTAACAGAAAAGAAGGGTATATAGGATTACTATTTGATTTTTGAACGAAATTACGTATTGTAGAGTGTGTTAGAACGGAGTTCGTAACGCACTATTATCAAGGGTTTGATGCGTTACGCTGTCGCTAACACATCCTACGGATATTTTCTCCAAATCAAACCGGATTCGTATAGATGTGTACGTTGCTCTTTAATTAAACTCGCATAATTTGATAAATTCTGATAATCGCAATCTATAAAAATAGAGATTGAACAGTCAGATCCTTCTGGGTGATGCTAAAGTTACGCTGTTCTGCTGTGGTAATGAATGAAACGATCGCCTCACACGCCACAGCAACAGTTAACATCACCAGGTTTCGCGCCAATGGATAATCGCAAACATCATCATTAACCTCAGAAGGAACGCGATAAACGTCATTCCAAATCACTTCTGCATAATCAGCCGATAGTCCAGCATGAAGACAAGGTATGCTTAATTGTTCAGCATAATCTTTCACTGCTTGACGCGCCACACTATTATCAAAGACATCGACAATTAACTGGCTGTCTTTGAGTAGTTGAGTTGTATTTGCTGGTGTCAATTCTTTTGTATTAGCATCAACTTTAGTACCAATTGCTCGATATAAATTGTTCGCCAAGATTTTCGCCTTGAACGCCCCAACATCAGAACGGTAGTAAGGCTGAGTCGATAGGTTCCGCTCCTCAATGCGATCGCGATCTATCACTGTAAGTTTATCAAAACCAGACCGAGCTAAGTTTTCTGCTATGTTAGCTCCCAATGCTCCAGCGCCACAAATGGTTACAGGATAGTTTTTCAACTTTGTCATCACAGCATTGGTGCGGTAAAGCTGTTCGTGAAAAAAGACACTCATAATAATTCGTAATTCGTAATTCGTAATTAACTACTCTTGTTGTTCTATGACAGCTACTAAGGATTGCAAGTCGAAATCGCGATCGCGTCCACTTAGGCAAATACCAGAACTAACAACAGTCAAGTCAGTTTTTGCGATCGCACTACTATGGCGAACACCATCAGCAGTTGTCCAATCGACTGTCCAATAATCGCTGCGATCGTGGAATTGGTTTAATTTACCCCCGCCCATTTGCAAAGCCTTTCTCAATCGCTTTTCATCCTGTTGGGGTTGAGTAAATCCCTCAATGCGCCGAGTTACTAATTCATACACTGTACGGATTTCTGGAGTAATGCCCTTAAACTGTAATTCTTCAGCCGGAATGAGTTGTTTGACGGCAGATTGCAGAGTTTCAACAATTACCGGATCGGTACGGCGATCTACTTCCTCAAACCAGCAAGACTGTCCATTCCATCGGGCAATGATTTGCTCAAAAGCGATACCCTCGGTAACTAAGTGGACTGCGATCGGTTTAACTATCTTCAACCGTTGACGCACATCTGCTTCATTTACAGGGTATGCCAACCAAGTTTGTTTTTGCAGTTGGTGTGCTAACCGCAACCGTATTTGGGGAAAGTGTTGCAGGTATTCTGCAATTTGGGGTAAGTCTGCTTCTTCTAGAACCGTTGCTGTCTTCTCATCCACAGCCTGAAAGATGCCCCAGCCTTCAAATTTACTAGGCTTTGGATTGAAGGTGTAAACCATCCCAGCTACTCGTGTGCTAACTCGTCCACCTTTAACACAAGGTGCAAGGAATTGGGTGGTATGTAATTGCGCTTCTGCGATCGCAATTTGGTTGATTAGCTTAAATATGTTAGTCATAACTAATATCAATTTTAAAAAATAAGGCTACCAATGCAACCCTATAAAATCTGACTTTCTTAATTACGAATTAATATAATTCTGCGTGCAAGTTGGTGGAGCATTGCGTGTTCTCAGTTACTAGAGGGACTCCACTGGTGAGTTGTTACACACTCTTTCAAGGATGGCTACTTTTAAGCCTACCTACCAGGTTCTTCGCACTCCCCGTTCACACACGCCCACTGTATTTGACAGTGTACCGTTCCTCTCGTACTAGTATGTAGGCTCCAAGAGTTGGGGCACGCAGGGATAGATAGTATATTATACTACAAAAAGCTATTTATCAGTTAAAAGTAAAGCTAATGTTTCATGTCATTAGTTTTTATGGGTTGTGAAACTTCGTACTTAGCGGCTCTAGTCCTTGAAATTGATCGATAAATCACTCACTACAAACCTTTCAAAATTAATGACACAGACCACTAGCAAAATTCGGGAAAAAAAGATTTAATAGTGGCAGTAGTATACAAGTACTAATGAATCATGACTAGAAAGAAAAATTCAGGTGATAATTTTGGATTCCAAAAGCCTAAAAATATAAAAGGTATAGAAAAACCAAAAAAGAACTTTCTTCCAAAAACACCACTACCCAATACCAAAGTATCAGAACCGCCACTACTCAATACAAAAGTATTAGAAGTATTAGAACTTATCAAACAAGCAATTACCCAAAAAAACTTAATAAGGTTTTACTATCAAGATTTTCAACGTATCGCAGAACCTTATATCCTTGGATTAAAGGATGGAGTTTTACAAGTTTTAGTTTATCAAGTTGGTGGTCAGAGCAGTTCAGGTGAACTTCCTGATTTGAGGCGTATGAATCTTGAGAATATGTTACATCTTCAAATTCTTGATGAAACTTTCTCTAGCAATCCTCCCTCTCTCTCTGGTAATCATAGTTCATGGGATGAAATCCTAGCTACTGTTAGTTAACTTTACAAAGTATGCAATGTTTACTATTACAAATAGTAAACATTGCCATACTTCAGAACTTACTTATCCTCTCTTACAGGCAACGGCATATCCAAAATCTCCATCAGCAAATCCAGACGAGAGGGGCGCGTTAGGAGTGGGACGATGTTCGGCAAGCTGTAGTAGTCACCCGCGAAAGTGAACGTATCTACAGGTGCTTGCTGCTGATTCAGTTGGCTCTCCACCCAGTTGTAATGAGTACCCACACGGACAATCACCACATTGGGCATTATCGCCAACTCCCGGCAGTAATTCTTGTAGACTTCACCGAAGTAAGGAGCAGCATTTTCGCCCTCATCCGTCACTATAATAATCTGGTCAACCACTTGCTTCTTCTTCCGCATTGCTTCCAATGCACAACCGATACTAGTACCACCACCTGCATTGATATGCTGGAAAGCACGCTCCCAGTCGCTCAACTCCTTGCCCTTAGCTGTAACAGCGTAAGGAATGGTGTCGAAGGCATAGACAAACAGTTCTGCCTTAGTGATACCAGAGATCAGGGCAGCAAGTTGCTTACCGATCGCGATCGCATTTTCCATTGAACCAGACTTGTCTACCAATAAAGCAGTTGGACGTGCGATCGCACCACGCCGTTTCACTTGCTCGTTTGTCACCTTTTCCAGTTGGGCAACGGTGTCTGCGTCAAAATCTCCTGCGTCTGTGGCAATCTGTGCTTTGAATGCTGAGACACGCCCACTCTTAGACGCTGCTTCCAGCTTGGAATCAATCAACTTCTTAACTTGTGGGTGATCCATTGCACCTCTAGTCTGGAGAGACTTGAGGTTGTTGATCGCTTCTTGTGGAGACATACTGTTGATTAACGCCACCAATACAACTGGAGTAAGTTGCTTGATTGCACCAACTGCGATCGTATAGGGAATTTTGAACTCCACAATCAGCCGTGCCTGTTCTGCGGCATTTTCTGCCTTTGCAAGCTGCTTCAGCACATTTGCTAAGGAACCCTCTGGAGGTGTATCGCCAAACAGAATCGCATTTGCCCGTTCATTTGGCTTGATGTGCAGTGAAGCATATAAGTGCTTCATTGCCTTACGACCTCGCAAAGCGGCGCGATCGAACAGAGCCGGATTGCTCTCCCGTGTCTTCAAATAACGCCGTACCGCAGTCCGAGCCGAACGAGGCAGCTTATTTTGCTGCTGCTTCATGAAATCCACCACACGAGCCACCTGATAAGGCGGAAACTCTTGCAGCATCATAAATCCAGCATCCCGGTGTTCAATCAAATTGCTGGTGAGTAAATGAGCTAAGAATACTTCTTTATGGTCGCGGACATCGCCATGACGCTGATACCAGACAGCTAGATGTCCGTAGAAGATGGGATCGAGTTCAACAATTAACTTGTGAATTTCTGCGACTTGCTCAAGTTTGCGGTGAGGAGTTGTGAGCAAACTGTTGAGCATTTCCAGACGCAGATCGCGTTCTGCGGTATTCATGGGAACCTCCTTTAGGAATTTTGGATTTTGGATTTTAGATTTTGGATTGCAATCTAAAATCCAAAATTGCAGGAGGCAGATGTTGCACGCGGGGCGATAAAGTCACCGCGCAAGTTGTAGAAGCATTGAGTATAACTTGTGCAGAGTTATGTAAGCTTCTGCGATCGGGGCGCGGCAACAACTGCCAAGTAAAAGGGACTGGGGACTGGGGATTAGGGACTGGGTAATAAGCGGAAAATTATCGAATTTGCTCTTACTCCCTATGCCAAGAAATTTGAATTTTCTACTAAATTGGAATTTCTATGTAGCAGTCCTGATTAGTAAGTGAAATTTTCTGTCTTTTCTCTTTACCTTCACGTCCTTTGCGGTTCGTTTAAAAAACTAGTTTTCGCAACTCAAAGGCACTGAAAGCAAAGAGAAATTATCATCAAATAAGATCGCTTCGTGCAAGTCGAAAAAGCTGTTGATTCACACACGGGATTTGAACCCGTATTTGCTTGCTCTTAAGTCAAGTGCCTTACCATTCGGCTAGTATGTAAGCTTTTTCAGTTAGGGCACGAAGTGAAAATTTTAGGTTTTAGAAAGTTGATTTAAAATAAATCGAATTTCTTTCTTGTTACACTGCTGTTTCTTAACAGCGTAAATCATTCGACCTCTATACATTGCCGCAGAACGATGAATTATCCCTTTGACAATATCCGTCACATAATGAGTTGGTGGCGGTGGAAAATCTTCAAAGGTAATGAAATACCAAATCTCGTTTAGCTTCTGGTATTGATGATAATTATCAATGATGACAATATCAGTTTGTTCCTGCTTTTGCTTCTGCTTTCGAGGTACTTTCTCGGCTGCACAAAGAATTCCAGTTTCAGGATGGATATAGAAGCGATCGCGATGGCTTGTATTTAGCTGATTTCGATACCCTTGATAAGGCTTGCTATAAAAACCACCATCAATTATTTCCACATACCGTTCAACGTAGTCCCACAAATGATCGATAACATGCTGTCCTGCCATTGTGTTGGGATCTAATCGTTGACACAGTTGGCTGTAAACCTCATTCCAAGGCTGTCCGACTTGCGATCGCAAAAACCGACGCAGGGGGCCGAGATGGTCTGAAAGATACTTGGATTTATTTATTGGTTTAATCAGGTAAGAATTAAACAATCCATCCTGGATTGCATCCTCGGTGATTTTGTATAATTGCTTCTTAAAGCCAGTCACCTTTTTGAGGCTAATTCTCCTCCCACCGCGAGGACGCTCAATCACAATCTCGCTCAAACGATGTTCGCTCATATCTCACGTTGTTGAAATTCAGTTGTTCTAATTGAGTTGTTATTAAACATGAGTTAGCTAACATCATTGAACTCACCTCCGTATTGAGTAAAGGTTATAGATAAATACAATTCAAATAATTGAAATTCCGCGCAAGTTAGCAAAGCAGTTTTACAATTGCCTATACCAATTTGGCTACGCTCCCATCAAAGGGAGCGGCAGGAATCGAACCTGCGATCCGTTGCCGGATAGTGTGTGTAGACTTCACAAGTTAGGGCGCGGAATTATGTCTTAAATCATTCCGTGCAAGTTCAAGAAGCTTTTTACAGCTACGGCCGCTCTTACCAAATATTGGCAGTGGGCACGCACGCTAAATCTGCGAGAGACTTAGAAATCATGCTTCGCTGATTCGATCGCTCGAACTTTACTACCTTAGGACCGTTATCAATGTGTATGTATGCTTCTTCTGTTGGGGCACGGATGACTTTGAAATTTAACCATAGACAGCTTCAGGGCGGACGATCAGATCGCCACTAGGACGGCGATCGATTACGTAAGCAGAAAGGCGATCGCTATTCACATCTAAATGCCGAGCAACCCGCTCCTTCACCGCCACATCATTCATCCCTGCTGCAATTCCCAACTGTGTTTTTGGCACATCAACAGAACGTCCTTCAAATCGAATATGAACCATTACAATCACCTCTTCTTTTAATTACGAATTACGAATTACGAATTACGAATTCGTATTAGTGGATCTGATCGGGATTGAACCGATACCCTCCCTGTGAGAGTTACACTCACACCTCATGCAAGTTGAAAAAGCTGTGGTTACACCGCAGGAATTGAACCTGCACCTTATCGTTTTAGAGACGATCGCTCTACCATTGAGCAAGTATGTAAGCTTTTTCTGTCAGGGCACAAGTGACATCTAGGAACTCTACCGTTAGAGCTACAGACCCAAGTTTGTATAATTGCGATGCTCTCAATCTTGCGAAGGAAGCGTCTACACAACTTCAACCGCAGTCAAGTTTGGTGGAGCCGTCGGGAATCGAACCCGAATCCTGCAACCGTCCGTTTGTTGGCTTCGGAGCAGTCGAACACCAATCGCGGCCCCAAAAGTGGCATCTATGCAATTGTCAAGCTTCTGAGAGGTTTTAGTTTTGCCTTTTGAGCAGGCTTTTATTTTTCATACTACAAATGTAGTATGAAACCGACATTATGTCAAGAGGGTACTACAAATTTCGCAGTTCAATGCGTGTCAATTAGATTAGATCCCAATTCTGTATATTTAACGCTCTGCTCAGAAAGCGCACTATTAATCCTAATACAACTCAAGATTCTAATTTAATTTAAAGGGTATTCCAATGCAGAGAAAACTATCTCTAACCCACAGTCTGCTGCCGCCAATGTTGTAAAAACCACTCATATAATTCTGGGTTATTATATGTCTGCGTCCATGAGTCGTGATTGGCTTCTGGGTAAACTGTAAATTTTACATTCCCGTCGTGGACTTTGAGTGCAGAAACCATAATTTCTGACTCACTTAAGGGAACGACATTATCTTTGGCTCCGTGAAATGCCCACACAGGAAGATTTTTCAACTTACCTGCTGCTTGGGGATTACCGCCGCCACAAATAGGCGCGATCGCAGCAAATCGTTCTGGCTGTGCTGCTGCTAAATGCCATGTTCCGTAGCCACCCATGCTTAAGCCGGTCAGGTAAACCCGATCTGGATCGACAGCACAGGATGCAATAACCTCATCTAGAAGGGTACTCAATCGCTCTATATTCCAATATTCACGGCGCGGACATTGGGGAGAAATGACAATGAAGGGAAAATCCGACTGTTGTTCTACAACCTTGGCGACACCGTGCTTTCTGACATCATCTAAGTCAGAACCTCGCTGACCCGCACCGTGTAAAAATAAGATTGTTGGTAAAAGTGCCTGTTGTATTTCGTTGCGATCGCCATCTGGGTGCAGTCCATCTGGTAAAAATAGCAGGTAGTTATAGCTGTCAGTAGAAGTAACGTGTCGTTGTAGTGGCGGCATAACATTAAAAAACTTTGTTAGTTCAACGTCTATGAACAGCTATTTTATAACTTGGTCGCTATGTTGCTTACTGTTCGGTATAAGTTTATGCTTAGGCGTTCGTGCAACTACTCCACAGGAGGATCGCGTTGCAAAAAAATGGATAAAGTCAAGCTTAGTATTTCTGACATCTACCATTACGTTTATATTTTGATAGTGTCATGAATAAACTAACTCGATCCAAAAAGACAGATACGGGGACGCAAAGAAATAACTCTCCATGTCCCCGTGCCTCCGTGTCTCTTCAATGAGTGACTACTACCAAATCCGATTTCCATTTTCGTCAACTCGTGCTTGCCGAATTACGTCGGAAATTTCTTCAGCATCTTTAACGTGGTGGAGTGCCTTCTTTTCTCCGTTAGGTTCATCCACAACGAAGTAAGTCGGGACTGTGATTCTATCACCTGTAATATCTGGTACATCATCAACAGCTTTCTGTTGAGCTTTTTCTTCAACAGATTGAGACTCATCAGCAATCTTATCTCCAGGATTTGCAGTTAAGTTTCTTTCCTTCACATTGGGTTCTTCGCTAGAATACGAATCTTTACTCACTGGTTGATTATTCTCAGTTGTCATAGCTTTTTGAGGTATTAAACAATGTATCTTTACCAATAACACTGTAGAAAATCCTAGATACAAGATGTTCTTTCTCTAGAGAGACTTTGAGAATAGATTTGATAAGAACACTTCTTAAGTTAGATATTTTTTGTTGGCACTACTATTTAGTCCTAAATACGGTATTCTTACTACTCAACAACTTAAAAATGAAGAATGATTCTAAGCGATCGCACCGTAATATGTTAGTAGACCTTTCTTGGTAAATCGGGTCATGAAAGAAAATTTTTCTCCAAATCCCAAAATTCCAGCTAGTAGAAAAACGCGCCGCGATTTTTTAACTTACACGCTAGGTGGTACAGCAGCATCATTAGCGATCGGATATCTATTTCCCAAAGTCAGCCAAAGTCATGAGATCGGCCTAGAAACCCTTTGCTCTTTGTATCCAAAGAATTCGCGCTGTCAAAATTATCTTCCCGGATCTCTCGCACGAGACAAAGACGGTAAAGAAATTCAGGCTAATGCATTATTGACAACCGCAAAGCCTGGAATTCCGATTCTTGTAAAAGGCTTACCAGACAATAGCGTTGATTATCTGATCGTTCAAGACGGGCCAAAGATTGCTGAGTACGCCATCAATCCAACTTGTACCCATTTAGGATGTACAGTTGAGTGGAATCTTGAGAAGAATCACTTTATTTGTCCTTGTCATGGATCTCAATACGATTCTCAGGGTCGAGTCGTTCATGGCCCAGCCAAACGAGCTTTACCACTTATCACTGTAGTAGTCAAGCAAAACCAAGTTAGTCTAGTCGATCGCAAACCTGCTGTAGATCCTCGTTAACTTATACTACTATCAAATTAGATTAGACAATGCCACCATACTTTTTCAGCACGGATGAGCAAGTTAGAAATTAGAGTTGTTGCTAAATAAGACCTAAAAGGGTCTACACCCTTGCAACTATTTAGACAAATGCGATCGCTCATCTGGCTTTTAACTATGGTGTTATCTGATGCCATTTTTTTATGCACTAAATTTAAAATTTGTCAATCTATAATGTCTAGGACTAAAGTCAAATTTTAGAATCAAGTCCTCAGCTAAACTAGAGACTATACAAACCGTTGTTAATTACTAGTACATGCTAGCGGAGGTTTGCCTACCCTTAATGAGAAGATTTTACCCCTTGTTAGTCTGGTTAATTGAGATGGTAGCTAGGATTTCCACCGTGACGAGACTAGTTACTATGTCTTTGGCTCTCCAAGGAAATCTAGTCAAACGGTAGAGAAAACTCGTCCGATACCATGTATGTGAAGTCAGCCGATACTACAAAAGTGACCTAAAAATTTTGGCATTGTGACACTTAAGTTAGTTTCCTTGCCCATAATAATAAAAGTAAGCTTTCAGGAATTTCCCGTTGTACTCTATTAGTAAATCGTAACAATATTTTTAACTATGACTACGCAAACACTATCTTCACCAGAAGTTTATCAAGGTCAGTTTGGGGAATTTACAATTACTCAGAGCGATCGCACTAGCGTGATTATCTACCGTGCCGGCTTAATGGGAGCAGCACTGAGCTTTGCCATCGGTAGCGGTTTGGTTTTGTTCAACAATAACCCGATTTTAACTGCACTTACACCTTTATATACTTGTTTTAGTCTCGCTCTTGGTGTAAGTTTATTTACCATTCATATCTACATGGCATCACTGCATCGAATGTTGCAAATTTTTTGGGCTATCGGTAGTATAGCGTCAGTGATTCTGGCAATCTCTAATACTGAACCTTTAGCTCTGACTGTTTACAATCAGCCTCTCACCTTATTTGGAGTTGGTTTTATTTTCGTTGCTTTGACAGGGATTTATTTTAAAGAGGCTTTTTGCTTCAATCGTTTGGAAACCAAAGTATTAACCCTAATAGTACCGCTACTGTTGTTAGGACATTTGGTGGGAATTTTACCAGTTGAGGCTGAAAGTGTTTTATTAGGAATTTGGGCAACGTTGTTTTTGGTATTTGCCTTGAGAAAGACAGTGCAAGCAATTGCTGCTGATATTGGAGATAAGTCTGTATTTACTTACTTAAAAGAACAACGTTTAGCTAAGGTTTAATGCAGGCAAAAAATCGTCGGCGTCAAAAATTTCCAAAAATCAAACTAATAAAACGCCAAGAAATGTGGACACTTACGGCTCAGGGGTGGGCGATTGCGATCGCTTTGATTGCTTACTTAATATTTTTCACTATCACTCATGTACACTCATTTCTCGCCGTGACTTCCCCGATCAAATCAGCAGAAATATTAGTTGTTGAAGGATGGCTACCAGATTATGCCATCCAACAAGCTTTGACTGAATTTAAAAACGGTTCTTATCGTCTAGTAATTACCACGGGAGGCTCAATAGAAAAAGGAAATTATCTTAGCGAATACAAAAACTTTGCAGAAGTATCAGCTGCCACCTTTGAGAAACTCGGTTTAGAATCGGAGAAGGTGGTAGCTGTTCCTACACCTATGGTAATTAAGGATCGTAGTTATGCATCTGCTGCCGAGTTCGATCGCTGGCTATCTAATTCAAATTTAAAGCTACAATCAATTAATCTTTTTTCTTTGGACGTTCACACTCGTAGAAGTTGGTTGCTGTTCAGAAAACTACTCAGCCCTAAAGTCAAAGTTGGGGCGATCGCTGCTGAAACCCAAGATTACGATCCAAACAAATGGTGGGATTCTAGCCAAGGCGTGCGGACAATTATTGATGAAGGTGTCGCTTATATTTATGCGCGGTTTTTGAATTGGAAAGCCTAAAAGTAATAATTCATAGTTCATAATTTGGCTGCGTTATTAGCGAAAAATGGAAAAAGTTGAGCTATCCTCCCAGGAGTTACCTTTACAATTTTTCAAAAATACCCTAACAAAACAGGTTCAATGATGATTTGGTTTACTGCTGATACTCATTTCGGGCATAAAAAAATCTTAGAGTACACAGAAAGACCGTTTTCTTCTGTTGAGGAGATGGATGAAGCATTAATTGAGAACTGGAACAGCAAAGTCTCTGCTGATGATGAAGTGTATCATGTAGGAGATGTTGGACTGTGTTCTCCTCAGAAATTACAGAAAATTCTTCAACGGCTTAACGGTAAAATATATCTGATTCGTGGCAATCACGATAAAGCAGCCGAAGCTTGTAAAGACCGTTTTGAGTGGATCAAAGATTATTACGAGTTGACAATGCCAGATTCTGAGGCATATCAAGGCAGACAATTAATCGTTCTGTTGCACTATGCTATGAGAGTTTGGCAAGCTTCTCACTACGGTACTTGTCATCTTTACGGACACTCACATGGTCAATTACCTGACGATTCCACGTCTTTATCTTTTGATGTGGGGGTAGATTGCCATAATTATGCACCTATAAATTACAATGATGTTAAACGTATTTTGAAAACAAAAAACTGGATAGCTCCCCAACTGAGGGGAGATTAGGTAAAGGGATTGGGTGCAAAATGGAAAAAATTTTAGTGCAGGCTTTTACCTATTACTAAATTTTAAACAACTCTTTCCTAGTATCCAGAAGGACGTTTTTAGGGCTTTCCAAGAAATAAATTATCCATTTTGTGGGATGGGCATCTTGCCCGTCCTAATATTGGGGACGGGCAAGATG
>NZ_NOLI01000149.1:0-19309 GCF_002245975.1 Nostoc sp. 'Peltigera membranacea cyanobiont' 213
TATAGTTCATAAATACTATTCGCCGACAATTAGTTAAGTACTAATGAACTTGTGACAGTTAGGGTGCGGAATGTGGGCTCAAAAAGCAAAATCGAAATGGGGAACCCAAGCACTTGAGGAACGTTTTCGTCGCAAATTCCCTCACTTACGAATACTGAGAATTGACAGCGAATCTGTTGCTGACCCCTCTCACGCGGCTTTCGGTTGTATCGCTCACTTGAACGAAATTCTGACTCAGTATGATTTAGTTATCGCTTCTCCAAGTCTTGAAACTGGAGTTAGCATCGACATTCGAGGACATTTTGATGGTGTCTGGGGGATTTTTCAGGGTGTGCAGCCGGTTAACTCCGTGCGTCAGATGTTGGCAAGGGTTAGGGAAACTGTTGACCGTCATATCTGGATCACAGAATGGGGGATGAGTGTTGTGGGCAATGGTTCTACATCCATCGGAGGATTGTTGAGAAGCCAACACGTTGCTACACAGGCTAACATTGCGCTGCTGTCGGCGGCGGATAATGACGACTACAGCTATGTTGACCAGAATTTTCAGCCCGAATCTTTGCAGACTTGGGGCAAACGTGGTTCCGTGATTAACGTAGAGATGCGGCGTTATCGAGAATCTGTTCTTGCGGGTTTGGTGGAAGATGGATACACCGTTATTGATGCCGTCGATGCTGATGACGATGAAAGCGGGGCTGTAATCGAGTCGGTTAAAGCCGCGTCTGAGGAATTGTATACTGCTGAGTGTAAAGCGATCGCGGATTCTCCAACCATCTCTGATAGTGAACTCAAGAAGCTCCTTGACACAAGAGCGAAAACGAAAACCGAACGACATCAGCAACGCAAGGCGGAATTATCCCGTCGCTATGAAGTTGACGTGACCCCTGAGCTTGTTGAGAAAGATGACGACGGGTGGTATCCTCAACTGCGGATGCACTATTATTTGACGCTGGGGCGAGAGTTTTTGACGAACCGTGATGCGAAACGGGCTAAGGCACAATTAGAGGCGGGAGAGAATTCGGTTTGGAAACCGGATTTTAACAAGGGGCAGATCTTACCTGCTGTACTGTTGTTAGAAGAACTGAATCTGTTGCAGTTGCTCACGCCAGACGTTAAATTGCGGGGGACTGATGAAAAGATGGTGGAGTTTAAGGCACTGGCTGTAAAGCATCGGCACGTTATCAAGAATTACTTGAATGTTAGTCTCTCGGAAAAACACACACCGATAGCGATCGCACAGAAGTTACTTGCTAAAATTGATTTGAAGTTGGACTACGTTGGTCGATTGGGCAAGCGTGAAAATCGGGAGTGCGTCTATCGGTTTGTTGCCCCTGACGATCAGCGTAATTCAATTTTTGGGCAGTGGTTAAATCGAGATGAACTGTTTCTTAGTGAGTCGGTGTCAGTCACGAATAATATAAGTACAACTACACCAGTCATTGACACCACCCCCCAGGATATTCCTCAAACACTCACGCCACTGGAAAGTCCTACTATCCAAGGGTGGAAGGGGCTGAAGCTGAAAATGCGCCTTGGACTCGACAGCGTTGGCAAGTTCTACCAACAGTTAGTCTCCAAGGTGGGCGAGGCTGTTGGAGTGGCTGATGGGGAGCCGTTTTGGAATGGGTATCCGGGGCAATGGCAGGTCTGGGTTAACTTTGGGAGCGAGTGTAGGTCTGTGGTGTGCGATTGGTTGGTGGCGGTGTAGGCCACATCCTCACTAAGCTCCCAATTAATTACAGGGATGATCGCTGCATTGGTTAGGAATTTATCAACCCTGCCTGCTGCAAGGGGTTTAATGTCATGAAACCTTAAAATGAGAATTGGCGATCGCATCTACCACTAGCAACATTTTTATGGCGGTGGATGCAGTCCCGCCGAGGTCAAAAGGCGACGCAAGTTAACGACTCCAACCCGATTTAATTGCAGAGCTGACACTGTTGCTCGACCACAGGAAGTTTTACCAATAACTTGTGTAAAATCATCGTTCCAGCTGAAATGCTCTGACCAAAGCTGCTGACGAGGATGAAACAGTCCCACCTCAAGTTTTGTTTCTGGATCGCAATGGCTGGTTTTGGTATGCTTTCGACCATTACAGCCATAACAAGACCAAGCTAAATTTTCTACAATCGTTTCTCCACCTGCCTGACGGGGTTTGATGTGTTCTATAGTGAAGCTGTCAGGAGAAAATTCTTCTGGACATCGGCAATATTCACAGAGATTTTTGGCTCTACTGGCTACTGTTCGTCGCATTGCAGCAGATACTCTCTCAGATTCAAACGGCATGGAATAACTGAGATTCCGAGACAAATTGACGATTCAAGGTCAGCAAATCCATATTCCTTAGCCTTGCTAATTCCATAAGAGCTTCCAGACGTTCTACCCTCCAATGTTCTAGCTGATCCTCATAAGTAATCAATTCTTCATGTTCCATGTCGGTGAGTTCTCCCCACTCACCGCGTTTGCGTAATTCTTCTAATCGTTTCTGCTCATTCGGAGCCAGACGACGTTGGATGACCTCAACCAGGGCTAACTCAATCGGATTGGATGCAGCAAACTTAGAGGGTTCAGACAGAAACTCTAATAATTGAACTACCGCAGTTAACCGCTCTTCTGACAACTGCTCAATCAGTTCGATCGCTCTTCTACGAATATCGGTTGCTCTCGTCATTGAAGATCACGCTTACCTATGTCTAATCAAATTGTACTAAGACTGGACAGTTTTTTCGATTTAATCAAGAATTCATACAAGACACTTATGGCATGAGCGTAACCCCAGAACTGGTTGAGCAAGATGACGGGGGACGCTTAATTAAAAAGATTGTCGCACTTGAAGCGATATTGGCAACGTCTGGGGAAATAGTCGCTGATGACCAGGGGCGAGAATTTGTTAAAATCGCGTCTGCCAGCACGTAAATTTTGAGGCAGTGCCATGTGTGCAAAGGGATTCGATCAACTACAGTTACCAAAACTGCAACGGTTATGAAATCCCAGGCTACTCAAGACTATTCTAGGTAAGTGGAAACTTCAAATGTCAGCAACCCTAGTCTAAAGAGACAAAGCTTCCACACATCCCACGAGGTTTTGAGCCAATACACAAATTTAGTGTGAGGATTTAGCCATGTCTTACCCGATTCCGTCCAAAATGTGGCAGCGAGTCAGTATTGTAGCACTGTTGTTATTGATACCGTCAGTAGGAATTGCATTACGTCAGTCTGGTACGGTTGCGGTTCCAGTCAATCAGACTCCTAAGAGTTCTACACCAACAACCTCCATTCTACCTAATCATCCTGACTACCAAGCACTCCAGGCATTTATACAAAAGTATAGTTGTGTCGTCTCCGTTCAAAACTTTGGTACTGTTCCGATAACTCGGACTGAGTTTGCCACAGTCTTGAATACCTGTGTGAATCGGAGCAATGAGCTAATAGCGACTGACCCCAAGATAGTTACCGAAGCGGATATGAAAACTTTGCAACGCTTGCAGTCCGAATTCGCACCGGAGTTAGCAACCCTAAGAAGTCAGATAGATGAATTGCAAGATTCTACTCCTACTCAGGCTCCCAGAGAACGTACTCAAGACGAGTCTACCCGAAAGACTCAACCCTTACCTACGGCTCCATCCCTTAGTATTTCGTCTGGCTCATCTGTGCAGAATCAAGTTGTTAACCGTGCGTACATGCCTAAAACCCAAGCTGGTGGAATTAGGGGAGGGGTTGCCCCAGAGCCACAAACAGGTAGAAGATTTAATACAGAAAACTACAACCGAATTGAGGATAATCCCTTTCATCGCGTCGGTAATGACCCCCTTTCCACCTTTTCCATTGATGCAGATACAGCATCTTACAGCAACGTGCGACGCTTTATTACTCAAGGAGAATTACCACCCAAGGATGCAGTGCGAATTGAAGAACTAATCAACTATTTTACCTACAATTATCCCCAACCAAAAGACAATCGCCCTTTTTCTGTCACCACTGAAGTTGCTGCTGCTCCCTGGAATCCTCAACACAAGCTGGTACAGGTGGGTTTGCAAGGTAAACGCTTAGAGAGTGAAACCTTACCACCCAGCAACTTAGTATTTCTGATTGATGTCTCCGGTTCTATGGATGACCCCAACAAATTACCGTTGGTGCAACAGTCCCTGAAATTGCTGGTAAATAAACTACGTCCTGAAGACCGGGTAAGTTTGGTAGTTTATGCTGGCAATGCTGGATTAGTATTACCTGCTACTCCTGGTAGTCAGAAATCAACAATTCTGGCGGCGATTGACCGCTTAGAGGCTGGAGGCTCCACTGCTGGCGGTCAGGGCATTGAACTGGCCTACAAGATAGCTAAACAAAGCTTCCTTAAGTCTGGTAATAATAGAGTAATTCTAGCTACCGATGGAGATTTTAATGTCGGGGTTTCCAGTGATGCCGACCTGACGCGATTAATTGAACAGAAGCGAGATCAGGGAATTTTCCTGACGGTGTTGGGATTTGGTACTGGCAATTATAAGGACGGAAAAATGGAGCAACTGGCTGATAAGGGTAACGGCAACTACGCTTACATCGATACCCTATTGGAAGCCAAAAAGGTTTTAGTTAACGATTTGAGGGGAACTCTGTTTACCATTGCCAAGGATGTGAAAATTCAAGTGGAGTTTAATCCAGCGAAAGTTCAGGCATATCGCTTGATTGGTTACGAAAACCGCTTGCTGCAAAACCAGGATTTCAATGACGATAAGAAAGATGCAGGTGATATTGGGGCTGGTCATTCTGTGACAGCGCTTTATGAAATAATTCCCACTGGCATGAAGAGCGATGTGAAACTGCCTACATTAGACCCATTGCGGTATCAGCGTTCTGCTGAAACTGTCGCGGATGCTGGCGGCAATGAATTGATGCAGGTAAAACTGCGCTATAAGTTGCCCCAGGACAACACCAGTCAACTAATTACCCAAACCATCCAAGATGATGATTTGAGAGCCGACCCCTCCACCAACCTGAGATTTGCTGCGGCGGTGGCGACCTTTGGGATGGTGCTGCGTGACTCTGAGTATAAGGGGAATGCTAATTATGATTTGGTAATGGAATTGGCAACTCAAGGGAAGGGAGAAGACCAGGAGGGCTATCGAGGTGAGTTTATTCGCTTGGTGGAGCAATCTAGGGGGTTGATTACGAGGAAATAATTTGAATTGCTTTGACCTACCATTGCACTTCTTTTTTATCTGCGATCGCTCATAGTCCAAATTTAAGTGTACCAGCAGCTTCATCAGCAATATTTTCGGTGGACGACTATCATGCAGTGCTGCATAAATGCTCGACCATTGCCGTCGAAATACTGGGCTTTGTGACAAGCTTACAAATGATGGGATACTCGGACTTGTTAATACTGCATCCATCAATTCAAATACTGCATCTTTGGCCTTCCCCAAACAATCGTAGATAGCGGGCGCGGAATTTTTCTAATTGTGTCAGGATCATCACGTCAATGATTTATCGATTACTTTCATTGACTTTACGGCAGTCAGTGTTAATGTTGACTGCTTTTCTCTGGCCTTTTAGTCCAAAGTCCAGTATTAAATTGGTATAACCAACTTCTCAACAAGCCCCAATGTCGAATTAAAGCTTCATTGCCTTAATTATTTTTAGGGGATTTCTATTTCGTCTTTTCTGGATGCCTTGTTTAATACATTCACAAGCTAAATCCGACAAAGTAAAGTTGACATCTGCTTTTTTTTGTGCTTTTTTTTGAAAAGCTATAGCATCATCTAAAAACCCCCCTTGGAGCCGAAAACGTGACGCCTTTTGATTATCTCGCCATTTTTCCGCTACTGCTTCAATTTCTCGTTTTTGGAGTAACATTTTTCTATCATCATCTAACCAACTTCTTAACAAGCCCCAATGTCGAATTAAAGCTTCATAGGCAACATCAACTACTGTCCCTTTTGCCCCCATCTTAGTAGTCACAATCAACCTTTCATCTGCTAACTTCTGGACAACTTCGTTAATAACTTCTGCCGGATATTTTTGATTAATTAAATCCTGCTGGAGTACACGTCTGCGAGTATCCTCTGTAGCATCTCCCAACTGAGTCAGATTTAAAAAGATGTGCCTTACTGCTGCTTGTCTTAATTCCGAATCTTTTAATTCCGAAAAAGATTCGTACACTTCCGTAGCACGTTTTTGTAGAGTTCCCATCACACCACCCAACTTGGCATAAGTATTCACGCGCAAGCAGTTATCACTTCGTTGTTCCCATAGTTGAGTCAAGGTATATTGCAACAGTGGTAAATATCCTGGAGCATTGTTGACATCTTTTAAAATTTGCTCAACTAATTCCGGCTCAACTTCTAAATCAACCAACTTTGCTGGTTTAATAATTACATCTCTTAACTCTGGTTCAGACATCGGTTTAACTGTCACCAGATTGTCCTGGATATGTTGTGCTAGTCCGCTATATTCTTGTTCTACACACTTACCAAAAAAATCTGCCCGCATTGTCAGCACCAAACAAAATTTATTGTCATTTCTCTGCAAAGCACCTAGCAAACATTCAAAAAATTTCTTTCTGGTTTTAATATCTTGGCAAAGAGTAAAAGCTTCTTCAAACTGGTCAGCTACCAGTACAACTCGTTGGGTTTTAGCAATATCAATTAATTTCCTTAACCCATCTGCACCTTCTAGCAATTTTTCTGCCCTATCGAGTTGAGATGCCCGTTCAATATTTGATAAACCCTCATCTACAAAAGTGAGGGCTAAATTTTGCAAAGGATTCTGTCCAGGGCGAAAAATTTTAATCTGCCAACTATCACTACCAGATAGCCGCCTTCCCAGCTTTAATTCATACAATAAACCAGCCCTGACAACACTGGATTTCCCACTACCAGAAGCTCCTAATACCGCGAGAAAATTACCTTTCCGTAGCTTTTCTAACAACTCGTCAGTCAGTGCTGTGCGCCCATATAAATATTTGGCATCTTCATCGGTGCAATCAAAATAAGCTAAACCCTTGTAAGGACAAGTAGTTTGCAGAGATATCACCTTAGATTCACCAGTTGATGCTGTCATCCTCCAGGTTAGTTGAATTGGTTCCCCAAAATTATTAAAAGTTGGCCGTTGGGGAAAGCTATTTTTTTGCTGTCTTAACAGTTCTATTAAAGTATAGTTAGTTACACATTGCTCTGCTTTTGGTTCCAATCCCTTGAGCAATGCCGAAGTTAAGACGCTATGTTGATTATTAATTTCCTCGAAGGCAACTTCAAAAGCACGAGAGGCAGCTATAAAACAGCAGTCACGCCCTTTCCCTCTATTACCAGGGTCAGCCTCGTTGAAATTCAGTACTTCACCGCCATAACAACAATCTAAAATCACAATTTGCTGCCGCACGGGACTTTCTTGCAGTAAGCGACGTAACCATTGCATAGATAAACCCCAACAACCTAATTGGGGGTTGACATCGCTAGTCCCTAAATATCCTTCCTCTATACCTGCTTTTTTCCGTAACCCATGCCCAGAAAAATATAACAGAGCCGTATCTGGGGGATGACCTTCTGGTTTAAACAATTGGACTATGGCATTTTCGATATCAGTATGAGCTACCTTGGTTTGTTTGCCAACCCGAATCTTATTATTTTCTTTATCCTTAACGGCAGGTATACGAGTTACCTTAAAGTCGCCATACTTTTCCAGTAATTGGGCAATGGCTTCTGCATCCTGTGCAGGTGCTTTCAGAGGTTTTAATCCTTCGTAGCTGTAAGTATTAATTCCCACGACTAAAGCATCACGGCTCATATTAAAAATTTGAATATGGACTATCTTTAGTTTTACTGATTGGGTTAATTTTTCTGTTTATCAGCAACAAAATACCCCAACATTTTATGTTAAAAATTCAAGCATCCCTATGGTACTAAATTTTAGTTATGGCTCAAATTACACCGATTCAATTAGAAGATGGTACTGTTATATACATTGAAGCTACAGAAGAAGTAGCAGCACCTCTGGTTAACAGTCAAATTACCACAGAGGAAGAGGAAGAAGCTCTGGATAGCAAAGGATGGAATCCTGATGCTGTCAAACAGCAGATGACACAAAATTTCCAAGCTATTCAAGGAACGATTCGCGCTTACACGACACAAACTTTGAAAGCTTTTAAGGATATTGAGGTTGGTAATATCAGCAAAGTAAGCTTAGAATTTGGCTTAAAAATCGGTGGTGAAGCTGGTATTCCCTACATAACCAAAGGAACTGGCGAAAGTAACCTGAAAATTACGGTAGAGTGCAGCTTTGGTGATGAATCTAAAGAATCTAAAGGAATCTGAGAAAAAACTTGCGGGGAGAAAAAATACCCTGAAAAGCTTATAGATTAAAGAATGTGGCAATTTATGGTAAAACAAAAAGAGCCTTTGTTTGCAACAAGCTCTATCTAATAATAATATTACCAGAATTCTACGAAATACACCTCAAGCGAGAATTGGGACGTGCAGAATATTTATTACTAAAAATCCTGATAAATCTATTACAATCGATAAGAACTGTTAGCCTTGAAGCATTAGCTACTTCTTTACCTATACCAATAATTTTTGAAAGTAGAAGAAAGAAAATCCAACGTTTTTTATCTTTAAATTATATAAAGCTTGAAGAGATTTGGTTGCCGATAGTTAAAAGTTGGCTAGAAATATATTTTCCTTTGAATCAAGTTGTTTATGTAGTAATAGACAGAACTAATTGGGGATGTATTAATCTCTTAATGATAAGTATAGTTTGGGATAAGAGGTCTATTCTCATATATTTTGAATTATTAGATAAGTTGAGTTCAAGTAATTTATCGGAACAACAAGCAGTATTAAAAAAAGCATTACAATTACTGGTGTTACCACTGTATGAAAATAGTGAGTTGTTCCATTTCTACAATTTCTGCTCGAACAATGTTGGCGGTGAATCTGATTGGAGGAAAAATATTCTGTCCCATCCAGGGCTATCAATAAATTATTTTTCAAAGAGCGAAACGCTTTCATAGTTGGCTTGTCCAGATTGGTGAGCCTTGAAAAAGACTTATCTGATGCCCGCTCCAATTTGGGGCTACCATCTTAGGACATCACTTTCGAGAGTTTTTTCATCGTTAGCAACAATTCAGACATCTTGCAGAAGTAACAAATGCCAAGATGTTGGAGAAAGTAAAGGGGAAATTCCATCCCTATTCCCCTTTACCCCACAAATGCCAAGAAGTCCTTCGTATGTGCAAACTAAAAGCCAACACTTTCACCACAGTAACGAACGCTCATCTAAAGATCCAAGTTCTTAGCAAAGCATCAAATATTACCAATATTTAACATCAAAAGCTTTCTTTTCACGTAGTCAAGCAACTAGCAATATCTTGAAATCATTTGTGATAAAAAAGACTTATTTAGCGAGTACTAAACACATGACAAAAGTACTGTAATTTCAGGGTTTCTGACAATCAAAGTAAAAAGCGACTGCCACTTAATAAGTAACAATCGCCACACTAAAACACTCTTGCATTTCTAGGATAACAAGAATGAAAGCGATAGTTACAGTAGCCCTTAAAAATCACATCATCAGTTTAAATTCATCTGACTACTGGATTATCAAAAGCAGCAATTAAACAGCATATAACAGACCGTTATAACAGTGGAAAAATGCAAGCAGATATGAACATTTTTCAAGTGGATTTTGAATCAATCAGCGCTCTTGTTGTCAAACAAGCGATTGATAACCCTGTAATCACCACCTCACAAATTAAGGGTGATTTACAAGATATACAAGCTCGTTGCGGTTCAGTCAGTTTGGTGATTGTGGACTATGTGCAGTTGATTGAACCAATGCGCCGTGAACGTGGCGAAAACCGTGTACAAGAAATCGACTCCATCTTGAAACAACTCAGAGCGATCGCTAAACAATTCAATTGCGCTGTCTTGGGTTTAGCACAGTTAAAAAGAGAAGTTGATTCACGTTCCGAAAAACGTCCGACAAAAGCTGATTTTCGGGAATCGGGAGAATTTGAACAAGAAGCTGCTGTCATTTACAATTCGCAATTCGCAGTTCGCAATTAATAATACCCCACAGATTCAGGCGGAAGCTTAAACATTGATACTATATGTTTTGTTTCTTTCTCTAATTTAAATTAGGGGCTTTGGCTCCAAGGTGAACCAATAATGAATTACGTCCGCAATTGCGTTAGCGGAGCGGGGCGTTAGCCCATTGCGAATTGTGGAAATTGCGAATTGTTCGGTGATGTTGGGTTTGTACCCTTGAAGATTACTACGACAAACAGACCACCCAAAAAGGCATTTTTGAAGTTTCAGTTTTGAAAATTCGGTTTCCTGGGAAAACAACTGTTAATAAGATTGTTTAACGAGCGATTTGGAAAGTTTAAAATTTTAGCTAAATTTCAGTATTGAGCATATAGCTGAACAATAAAAAATCTTGAAGTAATTAATTGTAATATTCAACAAATTATCGCTTTTTTCAGTAAAATGTATTACATAAAAAAATTCATTTTAGGAGACAAGTACATTGAAACCAGTAACAATTATTAACTTTGGCTGGAGCAAAAGTAAGCATCGGGAAGGATTATCTTTAGATCAGATGCAAGCGTTTGATTTAATCCATGACTGGTATGGTTCTAACCCTGATATGCCATTTGTATTGCGCGGTTATGCAGGTACAGGAAAAACGTTTTTAGTACAGCGAGTAATTCAATCGTTTCAGGATTGCTTCAAAACACGAGACTTAGATAAAAATAAAAATGTTGGTTTAAGAGTTGCTTTGTGCGCTCCAACGCATAAAGCAAGACATGTATTGGACGCAATGGCTCAAGAGGCAGGTCTTACTGTACATATCTCAACTCTCCACAGCTTACTTCATGTTATGCCTGGAGGAGAATATGATGAAAATGGAAAGCAGCGACTTAAACCAAATACTTACTCTAGAGAGCCTTATTATCACGAATTTGACTTAGTAATAGTTGATGAAGCTTCCATGTTAGGGCAAGAACTTTTTAAGTTAATTCCTTCGCGGACTCCTACTATTTTTATGGGAGATCCAGCACAATTGCCACCTATTGAAGATAATGTTGATTCTTCGCCGATCTTTCAGTTGCCTTTGGGAATGGAATTAACGCAAGTCATGAGATACGAAGGGGCAATCGCTACTTATGTAACTGCACTCCGCCAAAATTTAAATTCTCAATTTCCACCACGATTACAGAGTGAGGGGAATATTGAGAAAATGCAATTTGATACTTGGATAGCAGCAGCTATCGATGCTTATAAATTTTCTCGCTCCTCAGCCAAAATTTTGGCATGGACTAATAATCAAGTTAACAATCTGAATCAGCAAATTCGATCTGCACTTTATCCGGGTGCTGAACCAATAGAGATTGGAGAAATTCTCTTTGCGAAAGAACCTATTTTCTTAAATGCCGACTCTGGGGAACAAAAAGAAATTTTTATGCATTCCTGTGCTGAATGCGAAGTAAGAGATTTTAAAGAATACTCTGGCAGTAGACATCATCTAGTGCATAGTCCGTTTAAAACTTATCGGATTGAAATCAAGAATGATCTGGGTAAAGAAGCATCCCTATCAATAATTCACCCTGATTCTTGGGATTTAATTAAATATGCAGTAAATAATGCCAAGAAAGAAATATTTCAGCTAACTGCAAACCAAAGAAGCTATGCTTGGCGAGAATATTACGAGTTTTTAGAGACTTACAATTTATTAGTGAAAGGCAGCTTGATGAATCGATTACAATACGGTTATGCAATTACTGTACATCAATCTCAAGGGGGAACATTTACTAATTGCTTTGTTGATACATCAAATATTTTTGGCTGCCGAGATAATGTGATGCGGAATAAGTTATTGTATGTTGCTTATAGTCGGGCTTCGCAACAACTTTACTGCTATAGTAAGTGGTAAAATTAAAAATTTTATCCAAATCCTGAATTAGGATACATTCTCATGTCTAAACACCTCATTAGGAACATGAGAATGAGAATGTTTTTATTTCTAAAAAGCACTTTCCTCTCATTTTCAGGCTAATAGTAATCAAATTAACTATTACATGACTACGAAAATATCAGAATTCCAATTTAAATAATTAGATTTATTTTTTGGAGCATCAACATGAAAGCGCTATCCGTCCGTCAACCTTGGGCATGGGCAATAATTTATGCTCTCAAAAATATTGAAAACCGTGGCTGGCCTATTCACTATCGCGGCGACATTCTGATTCACGCAGCAAAAACCTGTACCAAGAAAGAGTATCAGCTAGCGAGAGAATTGTGCCAAAGCATGGGCGTAGTAATCCCAGAGTTAATCTCTCTACGTCGTGGACAAGTCATCGGTATTGTCACAATAGTTGATTGCAAGTTTTCACAAGTTGCATCTGGCTGGGGGATGCTTGGGCAATACCACTGGAAGCTGGAGAATCCACGCGAGATTACGCCGATTCCTTACATTGGGCGGTTGGGAATTTTTGAAGTACCCGATGATTTGGTCATAGAGGTGGCTGCATGACTAAAACAGTCCCTATGATTCGGACACTGCAAAAACAAGGAGCGACACAAGAAGATATTATCACTTTCATCAAGAAAGCAAAAGTTAAAAGTCCGGTTGACAAATCCGATATCTGCAATAATCAAAATACTCCAGTTTCAAAACCAGTTTTAGCAGATGATGCACCGATTGCTGTTGTATTATTCGGGGGTGGCGGCGGCATTGAAGCGGGGATGGTCGAAGCCGGAATTCGTCCAGTCATTGCCGTGGAGTTCGACCCCACAAAACCAGACTTGAGCAGGGCGATCGCACTTCACAGATCACAAAGGCTGCAACCGTAGTAAGTTCGCTGACGCTATCGAGCCGATTGGTTTTTGCGGTTTGTGGGTTTAGAAAGATTTCCCAATTATCAGAAAGGTGGAAGGTTGGAAAATTATCGCGGAAATCCAGCTTGATCGGATGGAGCGTTTAGAATTTTACAAGTTTTTGTCAAGCAAGCGGCGGAGAATTTAGAAATATTTAATCAAAACCATATCGAAGAATTAACAACCGTTGAAAATCAGGCACGACTGGTAACGGTTTTAACTTCTTGCAGCTTGGAAGAATTGGCAGCAGAAAAAGGGGGTTTATTGGAGCAGATTTGGCGATCTGCGTTTGATTTTGGATGAGGTAATAGGAATAAACGTCTATATTATATGCAGAATTATATGCAGATTTATACCTCAATTCAGCAACGTTCCAGGCATAATTTTCATAATTAACACCGTGAAAGTACTGATGACGATGAATCAAATAAGTAATTAGCATCATCATAATCAATAAAAAAATCTATCTCCAGGTATAAATAGAATCAAACAGCTTGTGCAGCATTTTTCGCCAAAATCAATACCATTAACTTATGTTGAAAAAACCTAAATTTAAACCTTATTTTCACGTAGAAATCGTACCACCCAAAACTGTTTACCTCCTGGGCGAAAAAGGAAACTTCGCTCTGACTGGCAACCTTTATACGCTCCTTGCGCCTCTTCTTGATGGCAATCATACCGTAGAAGCAATCGCCAATAAACTGAAATGGTTCACGAATGGCGCCCAAATCGAACGCATCCTTACCAAACTAGCTGAAAAAGGCTATATCAGTGAAGCCGACGACACCTTACCCGATAGCGTTCAAGCTTTTTGGAGTTACCTGGGCATTGATTCCCAAACAGCCCTCAGCAGGTTACAAACTACCAGCATTGCTGTACAAACCTTTGGCAAAGTCGAATCAGCACCTTTCATTGCCATTTTAAAATCCCTCAATATTAATATCAGCAACAGTGGAGATTTCACCGTTGTTTTAACCGACGACTACCTACAACCAGAATTAGCCGAATTTAACCGCGCCACTCAAAAACCTTGGCTACTGATTAAACCAACAGGCATGGTATTATGGTTCGGACCAATATTTATTCCCGGTGAAACAGGTTGTTGGCAATGCCTCGCCCAACGATTGCAAGGAAACCGAATCGTAGAAACTTCTATTCAACAACAAAAAGGTATTGCCACCACTTTTGGGACTTCAATTTCCCTGCTACCTTCTAGCTTGCAGATAGGCTTAAACCTAGCTGCCCAAGAAGTGGCTAAATGGGTTGTATTGCAGCAAAATTACCAGCTAGAAGGTAAAGTTCTCACCTTTGATTGTGCAACCTTATCAATCCAAACTCACAGCCTCGTTAAGCGTCCTCAATGTCTTGAGTGTGGCAACCCAGAGTCTTTGCAAAAGCAACAATTACAGCCAATTAAGTTACAAAGTCGTCCCAAAAACTTCACTGCTGACGGCGGACATCGCACCCTCACCCCAGAACAGATAGTAGAGAAATACGGCTACCACGTTAGTTGGGTAACTGGTATCGTCAAAGAACTAGCAAAAACCAACAACACTCAAGATTTAATTCACGTTTACGTCGCCCCTCACCAATTCTCTGAGAATCTGAATAGTCATGAGCGCCTGCGCGGAAGTTTGCATAATGCCAGTGCGGGTAAAGGCAAAACAGACAGCCAATCAAAAGCTAGCGGACTTTGCGAAGCTTTAGAAAGGTATTCGGGAATATTTACAGGTGACGAATATCGAATCAAAGCTACTTTTGAGCAACTGGAAGAATTTGCCATTCACCCCAATGCTTGTCTATTATATAGCGACAACCAATATCAAAATCGCCAGGAATGGAACCCCCAACACGGCGGCTATTCCTGGGTAGGCGACTCCTTCGACTCAGAACAAGAGATTGAGTGGACACCTGTTTGGTCATTGACTAACCAAACTGTAAAATACCTGCCAACGGCTTTCTGCTATTTTCGCTATCCCCTTCCCAAAAGTCAGGAATTTTGTCATGGAGATTCCAACGGCAATGCGGCAGGTAATACCCTAGAAGAAGCCATCCTGCAAGGATTTATGGAAGTAGTGGAACGGGATAGCGTGGCATTGTGGTGGTATAACCGAGTAAAAAGGCCGGGAGTAGATTTAACCAGTTTTAACGAACCTTACCTGCTGGAACTGCGAGACTATTACCAAAGCAAGCTGCATCGCGAATTGTGGGTGCTAGATATCACTAGCGATTTAGGCATTCCCGTCTTTGCTGCTGTTTCTCGCCGCACAGATAAAGCTAAAGAAGATATTTTAATCGGGTTTGGAGCGCATTTAGACCCCACCATTGCCATTCTCAGAGCAGTAACAGAAATTAACCAGTCGCTACCTGCTAGCTTGGATGCTGAGATAGCTAATTTTGAAGACCCTGATGCAGCCTATTGGTTTGCCAATGCAACTGTAGAAAATCAGCCTTATTTGCTGCCATGCGATCGCACTCAGAATAAAGTTTACTCGGACTATCCGCATTTGTGGAGCGATCGCGACTTGCGCGAAGATGTGGAAACCTGTGTGGAAATTATCAAAAAATTGGGGATGGAAACCCTCCTTCTCGACCAAACTCGCCCCGATATTGGTCTGAATGTAGTCAAGGTAATTGTACCCGGAATGCGGCACTTTTGGACGAGGTTCGCTCCCGGTCGGCTTTACGATGTCCCTGTGAAATTAGGTTGGTTGCCAGTAGCTTTAAAGGAAGAAGAACTCAACCCCATTCCTATATTTATCTAAGCTTGAGCGCAGAAACCCATTTTGACTTAAGAAACTGGGTTTATGTCCGACTACCTCATTAATTAACATGAAAATATGCCATTAGAATTTCTCCTCTCATTTAGAAAAGACATTTGCTTAATTAAACCAACCGAAAGCGAACAATTTATTCTCCAGTCTGGAGAGCGCAAACTTACCTTTAAAAATGCCCAAACCGGGCTGAAAATTGCACTAAAAACTCTAAAAACTGGCGGTGCTACCCTGTCTCAACTGAAAAATACTATACATGAGAACGACGGTTTTGAAGCACTGCAAAAATTCCATTATTACTTAAAAAAGTTCGCCAGTTTAGGATGGCTTTGCTATTCTGTCTTATCTGATGAAACAAAAATTGCCACGGTTATACCTCTCACCTCAGATTTTGAATTTACTGTGCCAAAAGTGCCAGTCGAAGCGAAATATGTCCTCTCTCGCTTTGCCTATTC
This sequence comes from Nostoc sp. 'Peltigera membranacea cyanobiont' 213, assembly GCF_002245975.1. NCBI lineage: Bacteria > Bacillati > Cyanobacteriota > Cyanophyceae > Nostocales > Nostocaceae > Nostoc > Nostoc sp. 'Peltigera membranacea cyanobiont' 213. Next base: position 16,101 of record NZ_NOLI01000149.1, read on the forward strand.
TCACCAAGTAGCAGGGGAAACTTTATTAGAATCGCCCTTATCTTTTGCCCAAATAATACTTGATTGGAGAGGTGCAGCCTTAATTGCTGCACTCAGCACGCCTCAGAATATTAGTCAACTATCCGCAGAGATTCCCGGCATTTCTTCCGAGACAGCAGAACAATTTATCAGCCTGCTTTTCATTAGTAAAATGCTTTTTCAAGTGGCAGAAAACGACAATATTGATGAATCTGAAAATACTACACTCGCCCAATGGGAATTTCACGATTTACTCTTTCACACTCGCAGCCGCGTGGGAAGACACGCTAACCCTACCGAGGGAACTTTCCGTTTTCTAGGGAAAATAGAACCTTTACCAGCCGTCAAACCCCCAATGCTCGGTGATTTAATTAACCTCTACAAACCGGATTTAGACAATTTAAAACTGACAGATATTCCCTTAACCCAAGTGTTAGAAAGAAGAAAGTCAATTCGGGAATGGGGAGACAAACCTATCACTCTACACCAACTAGGAGAATTTCTTTACCGTTCCGCTAGAATTAAAGATATTTTCCCCAGCGAATTTGGAGAATTTAGTAGCCGTCCCTATCCAAGCGGTGGTGCGATTTACGAATTAGAAATTTATCCTGTTGTTAATATTTGCCAAGGTTTAGATTCGGCCTTGTATCACTATCGCCCAGAGTCACATCAACTTAGTCGCCAATCTTTGCAAAACGAAGCAGTGGAAATGCTGCTAAAAGATGCTGGAATGTCAATGGGAGTTGACGGAATGCCGCCAATTTTACTGGTGATTTCTGCCCGTTTTCAACGCATTGCTTGGAAATACGAATCTATCGCTTACGCCCTACTGCTTAAGCACGTCGGGGTTTTGTATCAAACTATGTATTTAGTAGCAACAGCTATGAACTTAGCACCTTGCGGTCTTGGTTGCGGTAATTCTGATTTATTTGTAAAAGCTGTCGGATGTGATTACTATGCAGAAACTTCTGTAGGAGAATTTACTCTCGGTAGCTGTTAGTACAGCTTCTCAAGTTTAGATGAAATTGGCGATCGCACTTTCTCCCAACTTCACTTATTTCTTCAGCCTTAAGAAAGTCAACCTTGATTTTTCCCTTGTCTAAGTTCTAAGCTATAATTTCATAATCATATTTTTTCAGCCTCATCGCCAATTTTTTCCGAAAATGCGCTTGCAACCAGAATTCTTAAAAGAGCCATGAATTTACAGTCCATTATTTTCTTTGGTAATAGCTAAAAATATAAAGGTTTTGTTCAGAGCAAGATATTATTTACCTAAATTTATGGAATTATTTTCATAATAATAAATGCAGAGAAATTACTGATGGCGATGAATAAAAGAAGTACTTACAGTCATAATTGTTGATAAACAATTATCCATTTCATTAGGTAGAAATAAAATGAGTCAACAAGCTTGTGCAGAATTTTTCACCAAAATCAATACCGATGCCGCTTTGCAACAGGAAGTAGGCGCAGCAGTTGAAGGCAAAGAGGATATGGCGGCATCTACCGCTTTTGCTGAAGTGGGGGCAAAGCATGGGTATGAATTCACCGCTGAAGATGCCGCTCAAAAGTATCAAGAAATCCTCGCCGCCGCCGATGGAGAACTCAATGAGGAGGCATTGGACAATGTGGCAGGTGGTAGTTGGAAATTTAAATGGAAAGAAATGGGTGGTGTTGGTTGTGTTTAGATATTGCCTTCCTGCCTTCCTGCCACACCTCTCCTAACACAGAGCAGGCAGGATTTTTAAAACTAACTGCCCGATGCAACCTATCAAAGGCTTGATTTGCCTGGATAAACTGCTCTACAACAGCCTGTGAAACGGCTTCTTTTGATATCTGGCACCCTAGACGCTTGCGCTTGAGAGAAAGCGAGAAACCAGCGAGTAACTTGTCTCCCCAAGACTTTTTATTCGCTGGTTTGGCTTTCCCCTTGTACCTTTGACAGAAACCCCGATACTTCTGGGCGCATGACTCTAAACTCTTGCCCAACTGTAAGAATGCTGGATGCTATTGGGTTAAACCATCATCCGTTAATCGCTAAAAGCATTAACGTCGGCGATCGCATTTTTTCACTTCATCAAGTATGCGATCGCACGCCGCTAAAACAATCTAATAAAAAATGCGATCGCATCTCTGGCTTCATCTCAAGTGCGATCGCCTTCGTATCTCTGCACAACTTAAAAGCGATAACTTCGTTAAGCTGCGCTAACGCACTTTCTCCCAACTTCACTTATTTCTTCAGCCTTAAGAAAGTCAACCTTGATTTTTCCCTTGTCTAAGTTCTAAGCTATAATTTCATAATCATATTTTTTCAGCCTCATCGCCAATTTTTTCCGAAAATGCGCTTGCAACCAGAATTCTTAAAAGAGCCATGAATTTACAGTCCATTATTTTCTTTGGTAATAGCTAAAAATATAAAGGTTTTGTTCAGAGCAAGATATTATTTACCTAAATTTATAATTTATGGAATTATTTTCATAATAATAAATGCAAAGAAATTACTGATGGCGATGAATAGAAGAAGTACTTATAGTCATAATTGTTGATAAACAATTATCCATTTCATTAGGTAGAAATAAAATGAGTCAACAAGCTTGTGCAGAATTTTTCACCAAAATCAATACCGATGCCGCTTTGCAACAGGAAGTAGGCGCAGCAGTTGAAGGCAAAGAGGATATGGCGGCATCTACCGCTTTTGCTGAAGTGGGGGCAAAGCATGGGTATGAATTCACCTCTGAAGATGCCGCTCAAAAGTATCAAGAAATCCTCGCCGCCGCCGATGGAGAACTCAATGAGGAGGCATTGGACAATGTGGCAGGTGGTAGTTGGAAATTTAAATGGAAAGAAATGGGTGGTGTTGGTTGTGTTTAGATATTGCCTTCCTGCCTTCCTGCCACACCTCTCCTAACACAGAGCAGGCAGGATTTTTAAAACTAACTGCCCGATGCAACCTATCAAAGGCTTGATTTGCCTGGATAAACTGCTCTACAACAGCCTGTGAAACGGCTTCTTTTGATATCTGGCACCCTAGACGCTTGCGCTTGAGAGAAAGCGAGAAACCAGCGAGTAACTTGTCTCCCCAAGACTTTTTATTCGCTGGTTTGGCTTTCCCCTTGTACCTTTGACAGAAACCCCGATACTTCTGGGCGCATGACTCTAAACTCTTGCCCAACTGTAAGAATGCTGGATGC